>JABDPB010000034.1 GCA_013042995.1 Ignavibacteriaceae bacterium
CCAATGATCATAGGATCATTAATTCAAATGTTAGGATACTTGTCATTATTATTGAAGAGGGAAAAACTTATCTTTTCTGAAGAATTACAAAATTTCATTAGATCTGAACAAAAGTTTAGACTTAAAAAAATGTTTAGATTACCTTTTTAATTTTAAAACAATAAAGCGATATATAAATCTAATAATCAGTTTATGTAGTTTATTAATATTATACCTTAAAAAATTTCTTTTAGATGTTTGCTAATAACAAAACGGCATTTATTTTTTAGTGTATTATCAATTAAGTGGTTTGTATCCTTGCGAACTTGTTTTTGTATTTTCCCCTTAATATATAGTAAACAAATCAAATAGTTCATTTATAAATTATCTATGAATAGTCTACGGGTAAATACTCCTAATCAATACAACGATAAAGGAATATCTTTTAGCATAGATAATTTGATTATACTAAATTTTGCGGTACTGGTTTTTTTCACTTTTTTTGGCACCAAACTTCCATTTCAGGAAGTAGATCCCCAGGCATCTTTTAAAGCAGAAACCACAAACATTGTTAATCAAATTTTATATGTCTTTCTTTTTTTATCATCCATGATTATTGCTATAAAAAGGATTGATACCATTTCACTTTTTATTAAAAGAGAAAAATACCTGAGCTTATTTATTTTACTTTGCTTGGCTAGTGCTATTTGGTCAAACTATCATTTTATGTCCTTTAAAAGATCTTTTCAATTACTGAGTGTATCTCTTGTTGTCATGAATGCTCTCTTGTTTATAGAACCTTCAAAATTATTAAAAGTACTTAAAATTATTATTATTCTATACTTATTAATTACAGTTTTTTCATCACTCTTTATAGGTGCAGCTATCGATCCCCGTTTTGGTACCTGGAGGGGTTTATCAGACCATAAAAATGGCCTGGCTCGATATGGTTTTTATTGCTTTATTATATCGCTGTTTTTTTATGGAGGACAGAACAAACTCAGCACAAAAATTACTAATTACGCAATTTCATTTGTTTCAGTTATTATAGTCTTTATGTCTGGCAGTTCAACAGGTATAGTTATGATAGGCTTAATTATTATTATTAGTCTGATGTTTTCGATCGAAGAAATTTTTAAATCATTGCGAATTGGCCGGACACTTATGATATTGGTTTTTCTCTCTATTATTAGTTTATATATTGTAATAAATATTTTGGCTCCACATTTAATAGATAGAATTCCTTTAATGTTAGGGAAAGATCCAACTTTGTCTTTGAGAACAGAAATTTGGGATTATGTCTGGATGGAAATTGAAAAGAAAATTTTTCTTGGTTATGGATTTGGCACATATTGGATAATGGGTAGTACCGTGATAAATCAATTTGCTGCAATTTTCGGTGGATTTATGATTAATCAGGCACATAACGGATACCTGGAAATTATGCTTCAGTTAGGTCTAGTTGGAATAACTCTTTTTGCAATAATTGTAATTTTATTAATATTCAGGATATTTAAATTAGAGAGTAATTTGTCTCTCTTGGTTATAATTTCGGTATTAATTTTAGACTATACTGAAGCTACATTATTTAAATCAGGAATATCAACTCTTGTTTTTATCTCCCTGTATATTGAAATTTCTATTTTTTATTTTAATCTAAAGGAAAATTAAAGAAGCTAGAAAAAACACATTAAAGGTATGATATCCTAGCTAATTATTTGCCTACCGAAGGAAGGTCTGCCTTACTTAAACAACAAGAAATTCCAGTTTCTGTTGAACAAATAAATAAGTACCAATTGAGGTTATGGTTCATCCGGTGTTAAATGAAAATATTACAATTATAAATTATGTAAGTGGAAATAATCTGGAAAAACTAATAGCAAAGTATCTGCAACTAATAAAATTTGTTGATTTGTTATGAAAAAAATTAATAGCAAATCATTATTATATAAATCCGGTATAGCTTCAATAGACCAAGCATTATTATCAGGAATTAGTTTTTTAATTTCTGTAGTTTTAATAAAAACCGTATCAAAACCGGAGTACGGATATTATTCGATCTTTTTATCAATCATTCTTTTCACGGTATCAATCCAGAATGCAGTGATAAACACACCTCTTGCTGTTTTACTTATTACTAAAAGGAGAGATGAAAAGAGGAAATATGCGGGCGCGTTATTTTTCGGTCAGTATTTGCTTCTTTTTCCATTAACGTTTATTGGAATAATTGGAGGAATACTAACCTATTATTTTAATCTATTAGAACCCAGCGTATCTGCAATTATTGTGTCTATCAGTCTCGCTTCAATAGGAATATTATGCAGGGAGTTTTTAAGAGCGTATTTCTTCGCTAACGAGACCCCTAATACAGTTCTAACGATCGATGTGTTATATTTCGCTCTGATTACTATTTTGGGTTTCCTGGCATATATATTTTTTCAATTGGATGTGGCAGTAATATTTCTTTTAATGGGCCTTAGTTCCTTTTTAATAGGAATATTTTTTATTAAAAGAAACAAATGGAATTTTTCTCGTAGCGATATAAAATCAAGTTATAGTGAAAATTGGCAATACGGAAAATGGTCATTATTAGGCGTAACCGTTACACACATACAAGCATATAGCTATCTTTATTTATTAGGAATAATTGTTAGTTCAGTTGCAGTAGCTGATGTTTCTGCAGCTCGTTTATTGCTTATGCCTCTTGTATTAGCCCAGGCAGGATGGAGTAAAGTAATTCTTCCCCATGGTTCAAAACTGCGAGAAAAAAATCGATTGACAAAGCTTTTCAAAGAGCAGGTAATTATAAGTGTAGCATTTGTGGTTGTTACTATCTCTTTTGTTTTTGTCCTTATTTTTTTTAAACCCGTACTCTTGAATATCATTTTATCCGATAAATATGCAAACTCATTTAATTATATCTTTTACTGGGGGGCTATTTTTTCGATGGGATTTATTTCGCTGAATGCAAATTTAGGGCTGCAAGTTCTAAAAAATTTTGAAGTTATTTCAAAAGTGAATTCCTTTACTGCGTTATTAACTATACTATTGGCATATTTCCTTATTTCTTCGAACGGTATTATAGGAGGACTGATTGCTCTATTAATCGGGGGAACAGTATCTGCAATTATCTTATGGTATTTTTATACAAGAGCAACTTTCTTAAAAAACCAATTAACAAAAAGTGCGTGATAAGCTATAATAATTAGTCAAAGAAATTAACTAATCTTTATAATCTTTAACTAATGGAGAGATATCTTAATTAGGGATGAATAATGAATAATAAATCTATAAAAACAAATCAGATTGATAAACAAATTATATGTTCTGTTTGCATTGCAACTTTTAAAAGACCCGCACTATTAAGAAAACTTATTCAGAGTTTATTCGAGCAGAAGAAAATAGAAGATATAATATTAGAAATTATCATTGTTGATAATGATATTGAAAGATCTGCAAAAGAAATTGTATCTGAATTTTCTGACACATCTTCAGTAACTATATCATATTATGAACAGCCAATCCAAAATATAGCCTTAACAAGAAATATGTCTATTGATAAATCTTCCGGACATTATATCGCTATTATTGATGATGATGAAACTGCTGATAACTATTGGATAAGAAATTTGATTGATACGATTGAAAATTTTAATGCAGATGCTGTTTTTGGTTATGTTCTGCCTGTATTCCCACCTAGCACACCTGTCTGGATACAGCAAAGAGAAATTTACTTTATGCCTATGGGCAAAACTGGTGATCCTGCATTAAGTTACTATACAACTAATTGTATGATCAAAGCAAATAAGGTAAAAAAACTCAATTTAAGATTTGATCCAGAATATGGACTTTCCGGGGGCAGCGATCGTGTATTCTTTGACTTATTATCTGAACATAAATTTCAATTTGTTGTTTGCAGGGAGGCTATCACATATGAAAAAGTACCCGCGCATAGGACTAAACTTAAATCTATTTGTAGTCGACAAATTCAAAAAGGAAACAACTATGGTAGGATTGTCATCGCTTCTGGCAATAATACATTTCACAAGATTACATTCTTTTTATTAATAAAATCATTACTGGGTATTGGATATTTTGGATTACAATCTATAATCTTTTTACCATTCAAAAGGAAATGGATCTTTAGCTTAATTCGTTTATGTCTAAATATTGGGAAACTCCTGGCGATATTTAAAGTGAAATTATTGATATATACAACTGAATATAATAATTAAAGTAAGAGTAAGAATAGTATTTAAATTAGGGGCTAAAGAAGACAACTATATTAGTCATTTATTTCATCAACATTTAGTCGCCCACTTGTCCTCCGTAGCCAACGTTCACTTCGTTTCGGTTGGTAATCCGTCGTTGCGGATTAGTGTAAAAGAAGGACTATTCCTGTTCGCCGAAGCTTCGCCACATACGGACAAGCCTGCCTGCAGCAGACAGATTTAACGCAGGCAGATGCGGATTCTTTTTATATTAGTTTCTATTTGAGCAGTATCATTTTTTTAACTTGTGCAAAGTCATTAGCTTGTAGTCTGTAGAAATAGATACCACTTGGTAGATTATATACATCTCCGCCAGAGGCGGATCCGCCTGTGGCGGAAAACTTAACTTCATAACTTCCTACAGGTTTCTTTTCGCTAACAAGAGTTGCAACTTCATTTCCTAAAACATCATAAACTTTTAATGTTACAAGTGAAGATGCAGGAATAGAAAATCTTATTGTTGTTGATGGGTTGAATGGATTTGGATAATTCTGAGAGAGCGCGTACTTAGATGGATAACCTAGTAAATCATCATCTACTCCAGCACTGTATTCAGATTCATAAGCCCCTATATCTGGTGATGAATCTCTTGGATTGCCATTTATATCTGTCCACGGTAAGCCCATTGCTTCAATTATCGCCTGTATATTCTCACCCTGATTTATAGCTGGTGAACCTGCCTGTAATTCTCCGTCTAAAGTTCCTTGGTCTGCAATGTGTCCTATTTTATCAACAAACAATGGGTCTCCGTTTACACCCGTTCC
>JABDPB010000043.1 GCA_013042995.1 Ignavibacteriaceae bacterium
CATAAATCCAAAAAAGTGTAGGATCAAATGCATTCCAATATGATGTGCCGATATCAATCGCTAATTGTTTTTCATCAACAATGGATTTATATAATCTTGATGTTCTGCCAGATGAAAGAATTGATTCGAGTAAATCAAGTGCGTAATATTCTTCCGAGTTAGTTTGCGGAACATGATATGCAAACAACAAATACGGAGATGGAACATCCCTCTTTACGAAAACTCTTTTCTCCCCTTTCTGCTTGGGTTCAATGGTGTGAACGGATCTTGGATCTGGTCCATAAGGGATAAGCTCAAAATATTTTTCTGCAAGCTCTTTCACCCAACTAAATTTTATATCCCCAACAAAAACAACCACACAATTATTTGGTGCATAGTATGTACGGAAATAATTTTCCAGATCTGCCTTTGTCCAGTTTTTTATATCCGATTCATAACCAATAACCGGCCAGCGGTATGGATGAGCAAAGAACGCAGCACCCTGCACTGCATCCCAAAGCTCTTCAAAAGGATCATTTTCAAGACTTGTGCTTCTTTCCGAAAGTATAACACCTCTTTCGCTTTCAATCATTGTTGAATCAAAATTTAAGTTTGCAATTCTATCTGCTTCCAGATCAAACATAACTTCCATTGTGTGATTTGGAAACCAGTTTGTGTAAGCAGTAATATTCTGCGAAGTATAAGCATTATTTGCACCACCGTTCGCCTCCATCACTATATCAAATTCTTTTGGACCATATTTCTTCGCACCGTTGAACATCATATGCTCAAAAAAATGTGAAATGCCCGTTATACCGGGATACTCATTACGTGAGCCAACTTTATAAAATAAATACATATTTGCATTGGGAATAGAATGATCCTCTAACACAAGTATCTTCATTCCATTCTGCAGTGCAAATGTTTGCACATCTTCCACTTTTGTTTGTGGCAGAATGTAAGCCGCAAAAAGAATTATAATAAATATTTGTTTCATATATATTTCCAAAGGTTGTTTTTATTTGTCACTAAAATACAAATACCACTTTGCATGTTATAACTATTTGTTATAATCGGCTATAATTAAATTTATTTTTATTTAGATAATTGAATTCACTCAAAAACATATTTCTCTACAAACTGACAGGATTAAATTTCCTGTTTGTAATATTACTGACTATCCTTTCATTCTACATACCGTTTGTTGTGCCGCTGCTTTTTCTTTTAGCGAGTAATTTATTTGATATACTCGGCTACCATTTTACACTTATCCGTAGAACCACAAAAATGCCTGAAAAAGAAATAATCAAAGCTTATAGAATTAACCAGCTAATGTTTGATATGCTTCTGCTTTTAATTTTAGGTTTGTTATTCGGATGGATTCCTGCCCTCTGCGGTGCGCTGTTAAAAATGTTCGGTGTACAGGATGTTACTTACTATTTGTTCCTGCAAAAACCTTTGCCTGAAAAGTGGCACTGGCTTAAATTTACGCCGTTTGGTTTTATCAAAAATAATTTAACAAGAATTGAAGTAGTAGTGCAGGCAATAACTGGAATAGTTATTTGTACTGCAGTACTTGTTTATTATTTTAACTTTTGGCAATAAAAAAGGAGTTGTAATGAACGAAAATAAAATTAGAGTAAACCTGCAAATGGGAATTTTAAAACCTATCTACGATGTCTTTGAAGCAATTGTTGATCCCGAAAAGATGAGCAAGTATTTCATATCGAAAAGCTCAGGAAGAATGGAGAGCGGTAAAACTCTAAAATGGGAATGGGAAGATTTTGATGCAGAACTTGAAATTGAAGTACAGAAAATTGAAAAAGATAAGCTGGTTTCTTTTAAGTGGGATGGCAGCGGTGTTGAATGCAATGTAAGTATTTCACTTGAGAAATTAGATACAAGCCATACTGCAGTTAAAATAACAGAAGAAGAGTGGAATGCTGATTACGATGGCGCAAAAAAATGTATGGGACAGGTAGAAGGTTGGACGCACTTTCTTTGCTGCTTAAAAGCTTTTCTTGAATACGATATTAATTTAAGAGTTGGGGGAGTAATTAAATAAAGCTCAAGTAAAACATTATCTGTTAATCTAAAATAAAATATCATTATTTTTTCACTGTAATTGATTAATAAATATTTCTAAAGGAGGCTCATTATGTTTATTTCAGTTAAACATGATATTTCAAATCCTCAGGAGTTTTGGAGTATTGCAGAAAAAGCAATTCCTAATTTACCAGCAGGGGTAAAACTTCACAGCTCGTTCCCCACATCCGATATGGGTACTGCGTTTTGCTTATGGGAAGTTGAGTCACTTGATGGATTTAAAGATTATCTTGAGAGTGCAACCGGACACGTTAGCAAAAACAACTATTATGTTATCGATGAAAAGGTTGCTATAGGGCTTCCAAAATAATAATTATTACTTGTTACTCTTGTCTGTCACCGCATAACCGAGACAGACTGGCTGTGAACCACTTATCAATTTGCTCAAATAATTATTAGTACAAACTTGTAACTTTGCGTACCAATTTTTGTTAACATTCAGCGGTTTTACAATGGAACAAACCTACTTAAATATGTTCCTGCAGGGCGGGTTTATTATCTACATACTTTTAATACTTTCAATTATTTCAGTGGCAATTATAGTCGAGCGGCTGGTAGTAATTTATAAAAGGAATGCTGCTTTCGATGATTTTTTCTCAAAATTAAAAAGTGCTTTCAAATCTGGTGATAAAAACAGCACGGCAAAAGTTCTAAACACAAAGGAACTCTCATTCGGGAAAAGTATTGCAAAACTGAAACCTGATTCCAATTCAACATCCAATAAAGAATTAATTGAAGAAGCAATTAGCAAAGAGCAAGAGTTTCAAAAAAAGCGGATGCACGTTTTGATATTTATTGTTCAGCTTGCACCGCTGCTAGGAATTTTAGGAACTGTTCTCGGTCTTGCAGAATCATTTTTATCAATTGGAAATCTAGGCGGTAGTGAAAAGTTTCAGCTTCTATCTCAGGGAATTGGCAAAGCATTAAGCACAACAATTGCTGGTTTGGTAATAGCCGCTTACACAATGAGCGGGCATTATTTCATTAAATACAGATCAGGTAAAAGCGTTTCTGTATTATCAAAGCACATTGAAGATTATGTTCAATTAATTTCAGATAAAAATGAAAGGTGAAATAGAAAAAGAACACGAAGGTTATTCCTTCAACTTTATGCCTTTGCTCGATGCGATTTTTCTTCTAACAATATTCTTTATTCTCACAATTACAGTTCAGGAAGAAGAAAAAATACTTCCAATGAACCTGCCGCTTTCCGATCAACCCGAATTAACAAAAATTGAAAACGCACTAATTATAGAAATCCACAAAAGCGGAAATTTCTATATCAAGAATGAAGTTGTTGAAGAATCTGAACTCGAAGAAAAAATAGAAAGTATTTACTCGCAGGGCGGAAAAGAAGTTATACTTGTTCGTTCAGAGCAGGGTGTGGACATACAAAAAGTAATGCGGCTTACTGACACTGCACGTAAACTGGGTATTGAAAAAATCTCTTTTGCCGTGAAGGAAATTGAATGAAGCGATTTTATTTCATTTCAACTGTAATTCACTTATTACTTTTTCTATGGCTTTATTCCACTGATTTTTTCGAACTCGTCTCAAAGGAAGAGCCAGTTCAAAACGAACATGAAATTTCAGAGAAAATAAAGGAAGAAAAGGAAGCCGAATTTGAGGAGTTGATTAAAAAACAAATTGAAGTAAAAGAAGAACGCATAAAACAGGTAAAAGAATTAATTGAAAAGCACAAACCGGAACTTACTGAAAAACAAAAAGAAAACTTTTCCGATGTGGTCACATCATCTGAATTAGACGAAGAAAAGATTAACGAAATAACTGAAAATTATTTTGGAGAAGACGGTAATGGTTTAGGCGGACTTCAGGATGAGCTGAGTGATTATTTGGAATCCGATGGTTCAGGTACTGAAGAAGGTGAAAGCGGTGATCCGGGAGATGGAAAAAGCGGAAGTGGAGAAGATGATGGTGATGTTCAACTCGATATAACCTACGAAGGATCTGATATCACACACGATATGCCTGAACACACAGTTCAATCTGAGGAGAACAAAGAGCTCTTAAACCGCAAGCTGGAAAGATTAAAAGTTGAAGAAGCAATTAAAGTAATTGATGAAACTGAACTTGTTTATCCTAACCTTTCGCAAAAACAGGCTAAGTATGCAATCCTGCCTGAGCCGCCTGTAGAATCTGTTGATACTTTCCAGAGAACGCAGGAAACAGAATTTAAATCTTTGCGAATTGGACTCGCACCAAGAATGAACAAAGAGTTTGTTCCCGACGGAAATCTCGATGAATGGGAACTTACACAGCCGATGACCCCCGTAAAAGATTTTTCCGATCCTGAATATTCTGCTAAAGTTTATCTTGCGTGGGATTTCGATGAAATATTTTTAGCTGCTGAAATAACCGATCCGTATCCAATAAGAGAAGATGCAGGTGAATGGTGGACTACAAACTCGCTGGAAGTCTGGTTCGATGCGCTGAACAAGAAACTGTATAACAATTTCGACAGCGGCTGCTTTCAGTTCTGGTTTGCACCATATTCTCCCTATTTCGGAAAAGCACTTGGCAAGCATAACTTTTTTTCACGCTCAATTCCATTTTATGTAAAACAGACCAAAACAGGATACATTGTAGAAGCAGTATTCAAAACCGATGAAGAGCTGCGCTATGTTGAAGGCTTGCTTGGAAGAGTAATTGGCTTTCACTTTTTTGTTAACACAAGCGTTAAAGAAAAAGACGGCTACGAGAAACGTTTGTTCTGGATTACGGATAAATATCTGCCCGGCAATGTACATACTTACACGTGGACGAACCCGAATTCCTGGGGAGACGTTTTGCTGATGGGCTCTACTGCGGAAATACATTTAACCGATAAAAACTACACCGAAGTTTACGAGCACTTTGGCATAAACGAACTTAACAGGATTGTTATACAGGATGCCGACCGTAATCTCGATCCCGATACACGGCAGTATGTTAAAGGGTTTTTAAGAGGAAAGATCTCCGGGGATATGGAAGAGGTGATTTTTGCGGAAACCGAAAATGACTCCTACAAATTTGTTGCGGTTGTTTTAAGCGAAGGCTCCCCTGCCAAACAGAACGACGGCATTTTACAAACACAAAGTGGTGAGCCGATAGAAATTATTTACTACGACCAGTATACTCCTGACGGAATTAGCAGATTGGTTAAGAAAGAGGTCTATACCTATTACCCTGTTGCCGTACTCTCTGATGAAAAATAATGCATTTAAAGCTAAAATTATTCTGCGTGAACATTTATTAAATCATTTTTTACGTGTATGTCTCTCTGCGGGAATGGGATCTCTATGCCGTATTTTTTAAACATTTCAAATGCCGAATAGTACAGCTGACTTTTTAATAGTATAGGTTTGGTAATATAATTGCTTGTCCAGACCCTTAGTGTAAAGTTGATAGAGCTATCGCCGTAATCATTAAGCAAAACATCCGGTGGAGGATCTTTCAGTACACCTTCATTTTTTTCTGCAACTTCCAATAGAATTTTTTTCACAGATTCCGGATCTGATTTGTAAGAAACACCAACCGGAAAGTTGAATCGCACATTTCTATCGGTGTGGCTCCAGTTTACCACTGTGGTTGAAATAAAATCTGAATTAGGAACAATTATTGAAATATTATCATTGGTTAGAATCGTTGTGGACCTCATTGATATTTTTATAACATCTCCCGTAACTTCACCCACTTCTATTCTATCTCCAATTTTGATCGGGCGTTCAAATAGTATAATAATTCCACTCACAAAATTGTTTGTAATATTCTGAAGACCGAAACCTATACCAACACCAAGTGCGCCTGCTATAATTGTAAAGCCGCTTAAATCAATACCCAGGAATTGCAGAATAAGCATAAATCCTATTACAATAAGCACGTATCTGAATATAGTGCCAATTGCATGCCGCACTCCTACATCCAGACTGGTTCTGCCAAGTAATTTGTTAACGAACCACCTTTTTAATATTGCGGTTCCGAAGAACAAAAAGACAAGGAGAAGTAAAAAATACAACAGCATCCAGATGGTAACCGGATTATCGCCAAATGTAAAAATGGGTCTTGTTAAGTATTCATTAATTAACTCAATAAATTCTGAAATTGTTTCCACGTGTTGCCCTCTTTTGGATTTAAGTTTTGAGCTGTTTTAACATTGTTGTAAATAAGAATTTAGTGAAAAGAAGTCTTAAAAAAAAGAATTTATGTATAGTGAAGGCTCTATTGCAAAAAAGAACGACGGCATTTTACAAACACAAAGTGGTGAGCCGATAGAAATTATTTACTACCCACAGTACACTCCCAACGGAATTAGCAGACTGGTAAAGAAAGAAATTTATACTTATTACCCGGTTGCGGTTTTTGAGTGAATGTAATCCTCAATAATCCTTTTCAGTTTCACTGGCGAAATAGATCCAATTTTAATAAAAAACCCCCGCTTATGTTATTAAGCAAGAGCTGAATAGTAATACAAGTAATTAATTGCTTTCTTACATCGGACCTGTGTTCTGGACAATACCATTTTCATCAATGTGCATCCAGGTTCCTGAATGTGATTCGAAATCCCAGGTTGCTAACCAAAAGGGGTATAATGCCTCTTTATTGTAACTCCAAGTAGAAATTGACAAAGTTAGTACACTACCTTTTAAACTCATTTTATTTAAACTCATTGGATGATTATAGTCTACCGCATAATCCCAAATATAATGTGTGGTCATAAAAACCATCTCCCGGTTACTACTTATACCCCAGGGAGTATATATTGTACTTTCATCATCAATTATAAGCATTTCGAGAGTACGCCTTAGCTGATTAGCACATTCAGGAGGAGAAGGAAGTTGATAAAATAGCCAAGAAAAACCCTTTCCCTCAAAATCTTTATATTGATCTTGAAGCAAATACATACTGCCATAATCTACACCATCGAAAACTCCGGATATATACATACCGTATCTATTATATGATGTTGGATTAATATTCTGTTTTATTGTTAATGAATATTCTCCTTTATCTCTGAAAAAAATACACTCTGTAATATTCATAATTGTTTTACAAGTATCGTAATCTTTAGATGATGTAACTGGTTGTTCTACTGACACGAGTTTTTCTTGATCATTATTAATAAGTTCGTTGAATTCACTGACCGATTCAAATACAAGGTCAACATGTTCATTATCCAAATCAGTTAATTCCTCAAATATAGGTAGTGGAGGTATGTCCAAAAACATATCATTCTCTTTGGATATATCTGAAATCATTTCAATAAGAGTAGAGTCAATTGAATAATGTTCCAGCTCAGATTTAGTTCTTTTATCTCCACTATTTTCCTGGGCAGACACGAGACCAGCAAATAATACAATAGTTAAAAGTAATCTAGGTAACATTGTTTTAATCCTTTTAAATTGAAGTAATACACCCTACGCCTTGAGGGAAGTGTAATATTCTGGAAGGAAGTTTAGAGTAACGATATTCTACACGTTTCTCCTAAGGGGTAGACTAATATCTTTTATCTAATTTGCTAACATTTCGGATGACAAACAAGCAGCTGTTAATGATTAGCTACTGTTGGTGGTGTGCAAGCAATGAAAACCCTAGCAAAATTATTAAGCAGGTTTTGGTGATTTTTAGAATTAAATCTACAATAACATGAGATTTTGTCTTTTGATTTAGTGTTGTAGTAATCACTCCTATTACTCGTTTATAGTTTATTGAGGTTAACGTTCGATATTGTTTAATTTTATTGTAACATTTTTCCAAATTAAAAATTAAAAGTTACTGAACCTTAAATAATCTAAAAGACTCACCATCGTAAAGGATTGTAGTTTTATATAAAATAACTTGTGTTTGGTTTTAATAATATGCGTATGATAATATCAATCTTGCAATACTGTGAGGGTTCTGATTCATCCATTGTTTCCTCAAATAATAGAAATGAAAAAATCTATCATTAATAATGAGGTGATCATTATGAAACTTATTTTACAAGTATGTACAATCATTTTCATCGTAATAATTATGGACGGCATCACTTATGCACAAAATAAAGACGTTAAAGGAAGCAGTGACCACCCGCTGATAACCAGGATGCCGGACTTCTGGATTGCTGCATATAAAGAGAGCGAGTACGAATCGTATACATTTCGTGATGGTGCCAATAATAAGATTGACATTGAGGGGCATAAGTATTTCATCGAGTATCGTTTAAATAAAGGAGGCCAGGAACCGGGTCGTCTGATGATACTTAAGAATCATGAAAATGCCTTGAAAAAGATAAATGCTGAAATTTTAAGTACGAAGAAAAAAGACTTATACTGCAAAGTCACAAGAGAGGGCAAAGAGATCTGGATCCAGGTTCATGCTTTAGACCGCCTCTACCGTTTGACCATCGTGGAACGTGAGCAGATGGAGCAGAAAGTTACCGTAAACCCGGATGCGTTATTCGGAGATATTGCGAACACCGGGCATGCCGCAGTCTATGGTATCTATTTCGATCATGGCAGCGCCAACATAAAACAGGAATCCAAACCCAGTCTTAAAGCTATAGCCGATATGCTCAAAGCCAACAAATCACTTAAGCTGTATGTGGTCGGGCATACAGACATGACCGGTGGGTTTGAATACAATGTGGGGCTCTCATTAGAAAGAGCTAATGCGGTTGTCAAGGCATTGGTGAACAACTATGGCATTGCCACCGAACGGATTACAGGAAAAGGAGCTGGCCCGCTCTGTCCCATCGGCTCAAACAAGAATGATGATGGAAGGAAACTTAACCGCAGGGTCGAGCTTGTTGAGATGTAACTGGAGGTAGTTACTACTGTTGCGGTAATTTTATGCGAAAGCTCCGTTGCAAAACAGAACGATAGAGTTTTACAAACCCAAAGTGGTGAGCCGATAGAAATTATTTACTACGACCAATACACTCCTGATGGAATTAGCAGGTTGGTAAAGAAAGAGATTTATACTTATTACCCAATTGCAGTGTTTGAAAACTAAGAGCCAATAATTTAGTAATTTGAAACAATTATTTTTGAATGACTTCAAATCCGGATAACATTGAAAATCAAAAAACGAAAAACAGTAATTGTTGTTTTATCTATAGTAATTCTGATTTTAGCCATTGCATTTTTTATCAGTCCTTACTCAACTGCATTATTAAAATCCAAATCTCATTTTTTTAACCACCCAGATAATGATATAGTTCTTTTTGAGCCCGGTGCCGAAGAATATGCCGACAGCATCGCGAATTATATAGCAACAGCAATTGAGCGGGTTGAAAAGGTGCACGGTTTACCGTTTGAAGAAGCATTCAAAATTTATGTGTGCAGCACACAAAAAAGCTTTAATGAATTTGCGGTAAACACATCCGCGTACCCGATAAGAGGAACCGCTTTGCTCGGAAATGTATTTATTGCACCGAGTGCTTTTGATTTTATGGGCATAGATACACACAAGGAAACACTTAAACACGAATTATCACATCTGCACTTCCAGCAAAGATTGGGTTTTATTGAAAGAAGGGAACTTCCAGTCTGGTTTAGTGAAGGTTTCGCCGATTATGTGGCAGGCAGCGGCGGCGAAGGAATTGAAGAAAGCGATGCGATTAATTTTATTTTATCCGGAAAACATTTTATTCCTGAAAAAGAAGGCAGTTTGTTCGGCTCTGTTGGTAGTGCTCTGAATGGTCTTTCGGGACCGATGTTTCATCAACAGGTAAAAATGTTTGTTGCCTACATTATTAATTCAGATTCTTTGAAGTTCAAATCATTTATAATGAAAATTCGGGAGGGGGGATCGTTTAGTGAGACTTTTAACACAATAATGGGATACAAAATTAAGGACAAGTGGGCAAATTTCTTGTTGGGTTTGAAAAAGAGAGGAAGTAATTAGAAAAATTATTTACTACGACCAGTACACTCCTGATGGAATTAGCAGGCTTGCCCGCTGGAGGCGGGTAAATAAAGAAAGTAATTTATACTTATTACCCGGTTGCGGTATTTTCTGAGAAATAGAAATAATGTAGCAAAAAGGAATATTAAATGTATGGATTAACTGATCCCCTACTATTCCACACCAAATTTTATTTCGATTATGTTCTTTAAATGGTTGTACATTTCATTCATAAATCTATCGTTAGATAAAATACCTTTAGAATACAAAGCAATAATTATATAATTGGTATCTAAAATATAGTTAGTAACCTTTTGTGGGTTTATTTGTTCTAGACCTAATTTCTGTTGCCAATAGAATGATTCGAATACTAGTGTGGTATATAAAAAATAATAAACTGGTTTGCTTTCTATAAAACAATTTAACTCATTCTTACTCATATCCTTAAATTCCCCCCTAGGATTTCTGAAACATTCTTCTATCCCGTCCAATATTATTTGGTAAATATCTTCAAGTTTAACTTTATTTTTCCTAAGATCATTTCTCAATGTTGGCCCCATCTGATCTTGAAATTGTTTAACTATGCTTAAATATAAGTCTTTATTTTTTTCATGATTTAAAACTTTATTCGATTTGTAAGCTTGTGTTCTTGAAATATCTTCCTGCAATACTTCCTTTATTTCGCTGATAGTACTTGTATTGTAAACGTCTAGTAAGTTTCTGAACAACTTGGTAGATTGGATATCAACAAAATCGTGACAAGCTTTCATTGACTTGAGCTCCTTTTCTCTTAGTAAACCAATCGGATTCGTTACTAATATTTTTTCCTTAAATTCTTTAATTATTGAAAGAGAGTTGGTGGAGGTTTTTTCCCATTTATCGCTCTTAAACATTTCAACAAGAGCATCTTCGGTAACAATAAAAAATTCGTTTTCTGCTGCTGATTTAATTTTGATAGGCAAATCTATATTCCGAAAATAGCCCTGATCCATTACCCAAGAATTTGATATATCCTGTGTGATCATTTACAACAATCCTTACACCATTTTTAATACCTCAAAATTATGCAAATAAATTTTTATCACCTTACTGTTTTTTTAATACTATGTTGTTTATTCTTTAGCCGGGTTTTTCTCTTTTTCCCCTCACTCAAGCAACTATCAACCCGCAGTTACATTAGTTTGAGTTGGTGATTAAATAGCTTCACTTAGTCTTCCTTTTAAGATATAGTAAAAATTGTTTCCTCCAGGTTGCGCCGCCGAAACCAACAAGCTCTTGTTTATATTAATCAAGCGATGGAAGGATATAGTTATTTAGAAGTGTTAACATTTGGGAATCAGTAAAATAATTTCCCCCGGTAAGAACAACTATCATATTGCTATCGGGAAAAACAAATATACATTGCCCGCCCCAGCCTTCTGCAAAGTAAGAGTTGTAAGATTTTGAATTGGAATAAAAAGTTTTTGTCCACCACTGGTAACCATAGCCGTCTTCCCACCATCCGGGTGGAGCTGAGAAACGAGCTTGCGTAGATTCATTAGCCCAGTTCGCAGAAATTAATTGTTCCTGGTTCCAGGCACCTCCATTAAAAAAGAGCTGCCCGAATTTTGCCATATCCCGCGGTCGCAGCCTTAAATCACCCGAGCTAAAAACAACATTGTTGTGCAGCATCTGCCATTCAAATTCAGTAGTTCCAAGTTTGCTGAACAAATAATCCTCTGCAAAAACATCAAGCCTTTGCCCGCTGGCTCTGCGGATAATTTCTCCCAGCAAATTCGTATTGCAATTTCTGTATGCAAATACTGTCCCGGGAGTTTCGATTATATCTTTTGCCAAAATATACCTGATAGGATCACTCACCGTAAATAGTTGATATAAATCATTCCTTGGATCGTTGTAATAGTATGTTTCATCGTCCCACTCAATTCCGGATGACATTGTTAATAAATGCTTAAGAGTTATTGTTTGTTTTATTGGATTGTTCT
>JABDPB010000044.1 GCA_013042995.1 Ignavibacteriaceae bacterium
AAAAATCCCCACCTAAATATTAAGCAGGGATTAGTAAAAAACATTTATAACAAGTTATTTTAAAAGCAACATCTTTTTTGTTTCCACTATGTCTCCTACTGAAACCTTATAATAATAAACACCACTAGAAAATTTATCTGCGTTCCAATTAAGCTCATAATTTCCAGCAGGTTTTTCTTCGTTTATTAATGTTACAATTTCATTTCCCAGCACATCGTAAATTTTAAGCGAAACAAGTCCGTGTTCTGCAATTTGAAATTTGATAGTTGTATTTGGATTAAATGGATTTGGATAGTTCTGAGATAAATAAAAAGTTTCTGGGGCAACAAACTCATATTCGATGTTTGTAATACCTTCAATTTCTGTTACTATACCCGGAATGAAAAACGGATCAACACCAAAAAAGCTTAAATCGACATTGTTAGTAGGAATCACATCCTGAACAATCCAGTAATCTGGAGCAATCCAAATAGAGTTTTCTGTAGTAATTATTGTTGTTGGAGGTAATGGCGGCAACAGAAATACTTTTACTTTCCATTGAAGTAGAAATTTTTTACAATCAAGAGTGCCAATTGTGGTTTGCAAATTTTCATCCTGAAGTCGAGTACCCGTATATTCAAATCTAAAAGTAAAATTACCGAACGAAGTATTTATTAAAGTATCTTTTTGTAACAAGGTATACTCAGCGCCAACATTTGAGCCAAATTTGTAATTAGTATACCAAGCCTCAAGCGATTTGAAGAAGTCTAAAAAGTTGAATGTTGCACTAATTCCCAGCGAATCCAATTGAGATAAAACTATTTCAAGTGGACCTAAATCAAAATAATCATACCCTTCTGTTCCATCAAAATGATAGAACAATGTATCATCATAAGTTTGCAAATTTATAGTTTGAAACGGACCACTTTTTGTCGGAACAATGTTTGCATTTTTCCCTTGGTGCATATCCACAACAGCAAAAGAATCTTGTCGAGCAAAAGAGAGTGAATCGATTTTATTATTTAATGAATCTAGTGGAGTTGATCTGAAATCCCAAACAAATCCCGTATCTTCTGGAAAATAATCGCTGGCTTGTTGTGAGTAATTTGCATTTACGAAAATAATAAAGCAACATAAAGTAATTATCTTATTCATTTTTAACCTACTAAATTTAAATTTTTATTTACCAACCAAAGACGAGCATAAGTGTGGCTTAACTTTGAATTTTAATTTTTAAAAAGCAAGTGATTTGTGAAGGATTCTTTAAATGGCAAGATTAAATCCGAAAGAATAGCTTCTGATTTTGCGAATATTTCCAATCAGTTCAACATAATTATAATTAAAAAGATTTTTAACATTTATAAAAATTCTCAGGGGCAATCCAGCTGATATTAAGTTGTAGCCTGCTCTAAAATCAGTAACATAAACTGGAACACGCTGCTCACCGTCTCTAACAATTCCAAGATCAATAAGCTCGTCATCAATTTCTTCAATTTTACTCCAATATCTGAAATCTATGCCAAGATCAAAATTCCATTTTGTAAAATCTAAACTTGAATAAATAAGATGCCGCGGACGGTATTTTAATGTAATATTATTTTCCAAATCGCGTGCCGACATATAAGTATAACTAAAAGTTAAGCTTAGCTGATCCGGAAAAAATTCAACAATCGTGTTTGTTTCAAATCCCTGAATTCTTGCACGTAATACATTTTCAAAAACAGCCTGCCCATCGAACGGATCGATTCCCGGTTCAATCATATTATAATATTCATTTTGAAAAACTGCAGCATCAATATTTAAAAAATCCAATGGTAAGTAATTCACTCCAACTTCAAAGGTTAGATTTGATTCTGATTTTATCTTTGGGTTTGGCTTTACTGTAATACCGCTAGTTGATGTTGAAGTGAATGCTTCTGCAAGAGTTGGTGCTCTGAAGCCAGTTCCTACCGATGCCCTAACTATTAAATTATTCAAGAGTTTATAGTTCAATCCTAACTTTGGAGAAATTGCCCCCTCGCCATCCAAAGAATCAAGTTTTGTGTAATCGTATCGTATCCCGAGTGAGGCAATTAGTGGAAAATTAAAAGTAACATCTGTAACTGAATAAGCTCCAAAACCAAATGAATTGGGATTTCCAAATAGATTTGATTTTACTGTTGAATTGTTTCCTTCCACGCCGGAGGTCAAAATTATATTATTTGTTAGGTTTGCAGTTAGCTGTAATTCACCTCTATATAAATTTGAAGTTGATTCATTCGAAGCTGTTCCACTGTCTTTAAAGTGATTTCTGTAGTAGCTTGTCTTAACATTAAGATAAAGACCATTGTTTAGAAAACTATTGTAAATTAAACCGAATAGGTACCTGTTGGTTTCAATTCTTTCATTTCTGTTTGCTTCCGGCGGGACTAATGCATTTCTTGAATCTTTCCAGTAAAGAAAATTTCCAGATCGTTTGTTAAATGTATTTGCTAAGAGTGTGATGGAAGATAAAGGTGAAAAATTATATCTCGCTTTTATAAAACCAATATATTTTTTGAAAAAATCATCTTGCCTGTAACTCAAATCTTCCAGTCGAGTAAATGAAGCACTAAAACCAAATTTGCCAACAGAATTTGAGTGGGATAAAGTTAATCCGTTGAACGGACGCATCTCTCCTGACCAATCCCATTGACTGTGATACGGTTTATCATAAAATCCATAGAAGCCATTTACAGTTGTTAAAGGCTTTGGGGAAATATCTTTCGTTAGTCCATTTATCACTCCACCAATTGCAGAGGAACCGTAGAGAGAGCTTGCTGCACCTTTTATAATTTCAACTCTTTGTAATTCTGTAACAGGAATCATTTCCCAAACAGTTTCCCCTGTATCACCAGTATGAAAGGTTAAACCGTCAATTGCAAGCAAAGCACGCGAACCTGCACCCCTGCTGTATCCGCTAGAACCGCGGATGCTTATTTGATCTTCAGTCATATTCACTCCAGGCACGTATCTAAGAGCATCTTCAAGATTGCTGAAATTGCTTTCAATGAATTCTACACCTGAAATGATTTCTGTACTTACAGGCAAATCAGATTTTTTCTGTTCGTATTTACCCGCAGTTATGAGAACTTCATCCGATTGAATTATGGTTTCTTTTAAAGCCGCATTTATAATCATTGATTTATTAGTAATTGAAACAATGTCAACAACGTATTTTTCAAAACCAATTGCAGAAAATTCTATTCTAAAATCTCCAGGGCTCAAATTTGAAATTTGGTAATACCCATTTTCATCTGTTGATGAACCGTAATCTGTTCCAAAAACAATTATGTTAACACCAACAACAGGCTCCCCATCTTCATCAGTAACTTTACCACTTACAGAAAAAGTCTGTGCAAAGTTTGTGCTCAATAAGAGAACAAAAGAAAAAAAGAGAATGATATATGTTTGTCGTTTCACTGGCATTATTAATACAAATTTTAATTTCCAGTTGGTGGCTGTGGCGGTGGATTGTTAAAATCTACTTTAATATTGATATTTCTAATAAAAGTACTTTCTGGAATTACCATTGTTCCGGGCTTTGTAGTGTCTCCAATTTCATAATAAACACCGGAAACAAACCAATCTTTTCGTGCAAATGATAAATTTTCAGTGGACTGCTGCACTAAAGCAACAAAAGCATAAGAACCGGATGGAAAAGGTCCTGGATCAGGCGGAATGTAAGCAGAATCGAGTGAGCTGAAATTGTGTGACTGGACTCCAAGCGGAATTTCTCGGCTTAAATATTTCAGATTATTTATTGTAAAATCATCAGGTTCTATAAGTGGATTTTCAAAAACAACTAGAAATGATCTTTTAACGCTGTCGGGCCATTCGGATGTATAATTTATCCTTCCGCTAAAACCGGATGATTCAGGTGGTAATGGTTCAATTCCATAATCGCAGGAAAATAAAAAGACTAAACCAATTATACCTAGCAAATTCAGAATTTTCAATTTGAGGTTATGCATCACTTTAACTTAAGCATTGTAATCTACTCTAAAAAAGAAAAACCAAATCACTGATATTTATAAGTTAGTTTTTATTTAATTAATACCATCTTCTTTGTATCCGAAAACTCTCCGGCTTTAATAGCATAAAAATATATTCCGCTTGGTAAATTGGAGCCATCAAAATTTAAAATGTGAATGCCTTTTGAAACAGTTTCGTTAATTAAAGTTATAATTTTGTTTCCAAGCATATCAAAAACTTCGAGCACAACATCAGTTGATTCAGGAATCTGAAATTTTAGGGTTGTATTTGGGTTAAATGGTTGCGGATAATTTTGATAAAGATAATACTGATCCGGTTTTATTAATTTGTCATTTACTGAAGTGGGAATGAAATATTTTACAACTGATTCTTGAAAAATTGAAGTCGTGTCAATTCCAGAAATAACAAAAGCCGAAATTGTATCGTTACCAATAGTTAATGGCGCAGTAATGGTTGCTTGATAAGTACCGTTTCCTAAATCCGTAACTCCACTCAACAATCCAGCACCCGAGTTCGATAACTCTACCTGTAGGCCACTTGTTAATAGTGTATCTGAATTATTTTTAGGAGAGATGATAATCGTGGCCATTGCAGTTCCATCAGCAGGTAAAGAATCAGGATCAGCAATGATCTCAGAAAGAAAAGGATCAACAACTGTAAACAGAGAATCTTTCCAGTCATTAAACATTCCCTGCAGAACATCGATTGGATCTGTTCCTATTGGAGTATCAGGTACAACCAGTTGAATGTAAGGAGTGTTTCCATCACCAATCCTTACAACTTTAACAAATCCTGATTGCGATGAAGTATTTCGAACTGCACAGCGTGTATCAGCACCAACAATTTTTGCTGCCTGCAATGATGCCATAAGTTTATCAGCCAATGGTCCATCGGTGGTAAGAAACATCGTTTGCATTGTATCAATTATAACCTGCCCTAAAAGTATATTCCCTTGAACAGAATATCCATCACCAGTTATGTGATTTTTATAATCAAGACAGTTCGCTCCAGTATAAGCAGCACTCTCTCCATTGCGCGTGAGATCAACTATTCCGTATTGCCGAACTGTAGGATCATTCTGGGCATCATTGGCTATAAGCCAATCAATTATTTCCTGGGGGGATAAACCTTCAAGCATTCTAGCACGAGCATTTTGCTGATTAGTTGAATTATACGAAGCTTGAGTATGAATTGCTCCGATCCCTTCAATAACATCACTTAAAATAAATGCACCAACTCCTCCAAATGGTCCAACGCAAGATGCACCTGCACTCCCGATTTCTCCAGTTACAGTATCAACGGCTACGATTGAAAAAGTATCCTGCCCAAAAATGTGGGACTGCAAAATGAAAATTAAGATTAAAGCTGAAGAAAACAGATATTTCCTCTTCATATATATTACCTTTAATTAATAGCTAATATTTATATATCATTGTTAATAATACTTTACGTTGATTTTTATACTCTTGTCTCTGCCCTTATCGTCCAGGCATGTTATCATCAAATTTTTTTCTTCAGGATTGAAAAAAACTCTTTCGCCCGGTTTACATTTTTTATAAAACTTATCATTTATATACCAATAGTGAGTTTGCACTCTGCTGTCGGAAGCAGCAAGCAAAAGTATTTCCTGCTCGGAGTTTTCTTCAACTAAATACTCATAATCTTCCGATGGTGATAATATTTTAGGTCCTGCCTCGGCAAATTTTGAATTGCAATCGGGATTGTGTGCTGGTGGTAATTTATAGCTATAATTATTTTGAGAAAGCCAAACAGTCAATTCAGGCTGATAAACGGCATAGGTAACCTTTTTATATTCCGATGAGGGCAAACAGCCAGTGCAATATTGCGTCGATTCATCCAAACTTACATAAACGGGTTTATGAATGTTGCAAACATCATTGTGTGATTTATTTTTTATTGCAAAATCTTCAACAACTCTTTTGCAATATTGAGTTGGAACTAAACCGCTTTCGCTGCAAACATTTCTTTTGTAAAGATCTTCCGGCTCTTCAAACCATTTAACATCTGAATTGTAATCAATTGCACTAAAAAGATCAAATAATAACGGAACTGCAACTTCTCCTCCGGAAAGATTTGGAGAACCAACTCCGTTAAAGTTTCCCATCCAAACTCCAATCGTGTAATTCGGATTAAAGCCAATCGCCCAGGCATCTCTTTTTCCGTAAGAGGTTCCTGTTTTCCAAGCAAATTTAGGAAGCTTAGAATAGTATGAGAAGTTTACTATATCACTTCGATCAACTCCCGAAAGAATTTTTGCAATTAAGTAAGATGATGATTCCGAAAAGATCTGCACACCATCATTATTTTCTTCATTTAAAAGAAAATTTATTGGATAAAGATTACCTTTGTTTGCAAATGAAGTAAATAATCTTGTAAGCTCAAATAAGTTTGTTCCGCAGCCCCCGAGAATTAGTGAAAGTCCAAGTTTATTTTTTTGTTCTTGTATTTGATTAAATCCGCAACCCTCAAGCAAATTTATAAAATTATTCAATCCAACTTTTTCAAGAAGTTTTACAGCGGGGATATTCAGTGAATTTACCAAAGCAAATTCAGTTGAAACATTTCCATAAAATTTCAAATCATAGTTCTCTGGTTGGTATCCATGAAAATCCGTTGGGATATCGGTAAACTTCATTTTAGGAGTAAGATTTCCATCATCTAAAGCGTAAGCATAGAGTGGTGCTTTTAAAGTGGAGCCGGGAGAGCGTATTGCGGTAATGCCGTTTACCTGTCCGAATGATCCTTCATCGTAGAAATCTGCAGAGCCGCAATATGCAACAACAGATTTATTTATATTATTCATAACCAGGACAGCACCATTAGTTATTCCTTTATAAAAGACCTTTCCAACATTGTGCAATAAAATATTTTCCACTGTTTGCTGTATTTCCAAATCGAGTGTTGTATTTAATTCATCGCCGTTAAAATTTTCTTTTATATAATAACTGAAGTGCGGTGCGAAAACCGGGACTTCGTAACGATGCGCTTCAATTGGTTCATCGACCGCATCTTTTAAATCTGTTGAGGAAAATATTTCATCTTGTTTGAATTTGTTAATCCAGTAATTTCTTTTTATAATAATCTGGTCATTACTTCTATCTAGCCTTAATGAATTTGGATCATTCGGAATAACGGCAAGCATAATTGATTGAGCAAGACTCAGTTTATCCGGCGGTCTGTTAAAATAAATATACGATGCAGATTTCACTCCTTCAATATTTCCGCCAAAAGGCAGAAGACTTAAATAAAGTTCAAGAATTTCTTCTTTGGAATATTTTAATTCTAGCTGCAGTGCGCGGAACATTTCAGCAAATTTGTTTACATAGGTTCTTTCTTTTGGTTCGAGCATTCGTGCAACCTGCATTGTAATTGTAGATGCACCTGATTCAATTTCACTGCTGATTAAATTCTTATAAAAAGCTCGAACAACTGAAACTGGATTAATTCCAAAATGCCAGTAAAACCAGTTGTCTTCTTTTTCAATTATTGCTTTTATTAATTCAGGTGAAACTTCCTCAAGATCACTCCGCAGTCTCCATTTGTCATCACTTGTTAAATAAGCTGTGAGAAGTGTCCCGTCCTTTGCTTGGATTTGTTTTGAGAATTCTTTTTGCTTCGGAAGCGGAAACAACAGATCTAACAAAATAAAAAGCAACAGTGTTGAAAATACAATCGTTACTGATCTGCGATATTTTTTTATAAATTCAAAATGCATGACTTTTAACCCTGAACTTGTTTCAAGGCCTTCGGTTAAAATTTCATTGATCCCAAACCAAATTTGGGATAGGTTTATTCACCCAACCTTTGTAAAATTTTAACAACTCCAGCACCATTGTAAGAATGATATTCCTGATCGTACATAGCTTCGGCACCTATTACGGGCAGTTGATATGTGCCCTGGTTTACTACACGAAGTAAATAAAAAAATTCTTTTGTCTTGTTCCTGCTTAAACCTGTAAAGAGCAGCAATCTGTCATCACGAATATCCAAATACTGAACATTCATTGGATTTTTTGGAGTCCACTGTATTTCAGTTGCAGGATTAAGTCTCGGATTTTCTATTTCAAATCCTGCAGGAATTAAGTCAGAAATTACTATGTTTTGTGCGTTTCGTTCAAAACCAGTCAACTCAATTTTACATACAATCAACTCGCCTTGATAAAAACGAAAATCAGGAATTATTCTTCCGGTATTATAACTGTAAAATGATCTTCTTATCTGCAAATAAGAATCTTCTTCCTTTACTTTTTCATTCAGCTTAACACCTTCTGCACTCCAGAAATAATAGACCTCACCAGTACCGCTCGCTTTTAATCTTACGTTAGCAGCATTCAGTTTATCATCAATTACTGTTAAATCTTTTTCTGAAAATTTATTTAATGCCTTACCATCAACTAAAATCTCTACAGTAACATTTGCGTCAGCATTTAAGCTTGCAGCTTTTCCAAGTGCAAGAAAAGCGAATGATCTTTCCTGCGTTGAGTACATTCTATCAGAATTTTGAGAAAGATATTTTATCATTACCGGCACTTGCTTGTTAGTCGGATCAACTTCAAGTAAAACATTTAGCATAATTGCATTTGCACGAATATCGGAATCAAAACTACCACCTGTTTGACGATCTGTTTTTTCAGGTTTAAAAGAATTAGGGACAATCTCATAGTAATTATTCCACCTTCCCATCAAAGCATAGGAACCAGCAAGCAAATAACGCATATCATTTGAAACAAGATGTGGTCTTGCTTTGTAATAATTCATTGTTGCAATATCTCCTTGTTTTGCAAGTGCGAGAATGTACAACGAATAAAGAATTTCTTTCTTAGCAATTTTTCTTATCGTTCTGCCTGTCCTTGAGTAGGTTACATAATCGAAAGTACTTTGTTCCTTTGCTCTTTTTGAAATGTACTTAATTACTCTGTTCATTACATTTTCAGAAACATCAAAACCTGCTTTTTGCGCTTCTAAAAGAAAATGTGCAGCGTAAACAGTTCCCCACCAGCTTGTTTCGGTCCATCCTTGCCAGTAAGCAAAAGATCCATCGTACAATTGCATTGATTCAACTTTTCTTATTCCTTCTTTTACATAGTATGTAGGATTGGTTGTTTTGTAGAATTCTGGTGCTACAAGTTTTGCCAGGTCTTCAAAATAAATTAGCGGGAATAATCTTGAAACTGTCTGTTCAATGCAGCCGTGCGGATAGCCAACTAGATATTTTAACTGCTTGGCAAATTTAACCGCAGGAAACTTGCTAATTGTAAGCGACGTAGTTTGAGTTCCTTTTAAGAAATTTTTTGGAATATTAATCTGCAATTCTTTACCTGCTTCAATTGTTCCGGAACCAGTTTCAACAATCAGCGGAGAGATTGGTCGAATCGCAATATCAATTTCTTCTTTTACATTTGCAAGTCCGCTTGTTTCAATAATAATTTTACCTGCACCAACTTGGGATTGTGCTACAATTCCAAACGTTACGTTTTTTGTTGAGTTAGGACTAATGGTTAAAGATTTTTTTGTTGAGGATGTAATTTTTAGCGGTCCTTCAACTTTTAAAGTCACATCCACGTTTGCAGTTTTACCTGTTGTGTTTATTACGGAAATAGGACTGACAAGTGAATCATTTACAGCAAGAAATCTTGGAATCTGCGGTTCGATTATTAAATCATCAGCAACCTTCATAAATTTTTCTGATGAACCGAAACGCGAACCTGTGTATGCAACTGCCATAAATCTAACACTACCGTTAAACTGTGGAATATTTAACGAAATAGTAACAACACCATCGGTGTTAGTTTTTTTAATTCCGCTCCAGTAAGAAAGAAGCTTAAATCTTTTCACAGAAATAGGATTTGTTCTTTTCTTTAACTGTTCTTCCATCATATCCCCACCTCCGGGTGAAGAACTTTTAGAAATAATTTCTGGAAGCAGGAGTTTATAGAGATCATAACTTTCAATAATTAACGGACGCTTAGCATACATAAATCCAAACGGATCAGGAGTTTTGTAATCTGTTATTTGCAAAATGCCTTCATCAACTGCGGCAAGAGTAACGTATATATCTTTTTGCGCATCTGTTTTAATTGTTATTTGCTGAGTGGTGTTCGGTTTAATTTTTTCAGGAGCAGAAATGGAAACCGGAAGCTTGTTCTTCTTCTTAACAACTTTCAATGATGCAAAACCATGCCCGACCAGAAATGGAGCTGTATTATCTGCGCTGTGTTCTTTAAACAATGTTGCTGTGACATAAACATTCGGCATAAATTCATCGCTGATTGGAACCTCCAGTTCAGCGGATTTTGAATTTACATCCAAATATTGATATGAGTGGACTTTTCCCCTTTCCAGAGTTACAAGCAGCTTGCCTGAAAACGGACAAGTAAAAAGTATTTTTGCATTTTCGCCAGGTTCGTATTCTTTTTTATCAAAAACAATTTCAACTCTCCCTTCTTTATCAACTTCAAAAGAGCCTGCCGTAGATGAGCCCCAGCCGTAAGCGTAAAATACTCTTTTCTGAAAATTTTCACTTCCCTTTTTGAAAATTCGCAGTTCATATTTACCGGACCTCTGAACAACAAAATTAAACGGCATTTCTCCACTAATCGCTACATCTTTTTCCCATTCTTCCACTTCTTTTTGCTCAGAAGCGTAGTAGTAGCGATTGCTGTTATCCCGTTTCAAAACGGTTTGCCATTCGTAGCGTACTAGTTTTGCCTTTGCATTAAAGTTTTTAATTATTTTATCCTCGGGATTAACTGCAAGTAAATTGAATTTGATGTTATCATTTACTCCGTAATAATAGTCCGTGGTTTTTATCCCTACGAAATAATCCTTCGGAAACACTTCAAAACTTGCCGAGCGGGTAACGGTTCTTCCGGTTAAATCGAAAACACTTACGTACGCTGTTCCTGTTACAACACCTCCGCTTTTTATTTCTTTTGGGATATCGTACTCAATACTGGTTTTACCCTCTGCATCCAATTGTCCATTGAGAAAAACGTTATCAATCGTTGTGTTTTTTATTGATGAGTTTGAAAAAACATACTGTGGATAATTTTTACTGTAAAACGATTTGTGATTTAATTGAATATCAACTTCATATTTTAAATCTGCAGCAGGAGCACCGAAAAGAAATTCAGCATCAACTTTAATACTTATTTTTTCACCCGGCTTGGTTTTTTCTTTGTCAGATTTTACATTTACACGAATTTTATCCGGAACAAATTCCTCAACTTTAAATTGATAGGCTCCTATAAGCTGTTCACTTCCTGTAAAGATGCTTGCTGAATAACTTCCTGTTTGTGCATAGTCCGGCAGCGTAAACCCAACTACAAACGATCCCTCTTTATTCAATTCATTTTTATATTCTTCAAAAACTTTTCCTGTTGGAGTGATGATTTTCGTTATTACGGGTAAATCTTTTACAATTTGAATTTGATCATTTCGAACAATTGACGAAATTTTAACTTCTTCGCCCGGACGATAAATATCTCTAGACGAGTAAGTGAATACATTAAAATCACCTGCGTACTGAGTTAATCCGCCAACGTCGAAGCGCGACGTTTCAATTCTTGTCTCTCTCAAATCAATGTAATTGAAGTCATCACCTTTTTCAACAACAATAAGACGTGGATAAAATCCTTCCGTATTCTTATTAACGTCTTTAAAAACTGCAGTACCTTTTCCATCCGTTTTAGCATTTAAAATAATTTGATTGTTTGTGGAAATGACACTCACTTCTGCTTCGGCAACTGGCTGCGCACCGCTGATGGTATTTACGAAAACATAAATTTCATCATCGGCAATTTTTGAAATAACCCCCAAATCGGAAATGGCAACCATTTTTGAATCGTTCCTCCATCGTTCTTCTTCGGAACGAACAGAAACTGTGTAAATACCTTTATACTTTTGTCCTAAAGCTTGATTAAGATTCACTGTAAAACTCTTCAGCCAGTTCTGACCTCCTTTGAGCTTTATTTTTTCCTGATAAACTGATTTACCATAATCGCCTACATAGTAATCAGGATTGTAACCATAGTAATAATCATCGTAATAGTAATAGTAGCTGTATTGATTAAGAAAATGTAAAATGTTGTTTTTGAATACCTGTGAAACTTCAACCTGGACTTCATCAATATTCACTGCATTTACCTCAAGATTTTCTTGGCCACCAAGCATTAAATACTTACCCTTTTTATCTGCAAAGTTTATTGAAGGATTAACATTTACCATCGAAACTTCCTGTTCATATTCAAATTCAAGCTCACCGCCGTATAGTCCTGGTAATCCTTTTTTAATTTGTAATTCTACGGTCTGAACATTATCCAAATCAGTTTCAATTCTGAATGTATTTCCGCTTACTGAAAAATCTAATTTCTTTTTAGGATCAGTTGATACAAAATTTATCAATCGTTTTTCATCAACTGTCTGGGTTGTTGCAACTTCAATCCAGCCTGTACTGCCATCAAATCCGGAGGTTACATTTGTAATTGCAAGTTTAGTTATAGGTGGAAGATCAACATCAAATTCTTTTGCTTCCTTTAATCCTTCCTTCCCTAAAATTGATAGAAGATTTTCTTTTATTTTAATTGAAAAGTTCTGCTCTTTATCGTTCTGCTGCACCTCACCAAAATTAACTGCAATTACATCGGAACTTTGTTCTGATACGATTTGATAATCCGTAATTTGAGCTCCTGATCGTTTTACGTCTAAAAAATCCTTTAAAGTGCCTGGATCAACCGCATAGTTGAAATGAATATTTGCCTGCACACTCAACTTGTAATTTTGGTAAGGAATATTTGTCCAGAAAAAATCAACTTTTATTACATCGAAGTAGGGAGTGTGAAAACTGTACTCTTCAAAATCAGGAGAGAGGTTTGTATTGAATAGTACATTTTTATTGACGGTTACGGAATAATTTTGAATCGGCTCAAGCGGTGTATCGGGTGAAAAAACTAATGTTCTTGCAGAAGTCCATTTAAACTTACCAGCGATTGCAGGGGAAAAAGTAGCAAACTCTTCATCAAGCCATTTATCTTGCATATCTGTAGGAGCAAGATCTTCAGAAAACTCAATTACAAAATTCGTTAGCTTCTCAACTTCACCCTTCGGTGAAAAGCTATCAATTTTTACTGTATTGGACGGACCGCAGCTAATAAAAAAAATTAAACTTAAATGAAGAAATGTAATCAGGTAACGCATTCTAGCCTCCGGTGAAAGTACAGATAAATAATTGAGTGCAAAATATTTAATTATAGGGACATTAGGAATTAGGTTGGATTTATTTTTTACTGTCAGTTTAAAATACAAATCCCCGATGGGCAACCGCCAGCATCGGGGTTGAAGACTTAATTATCAGATACATATTCATACAGCGCAATTACCATCTGGGAGGGCTAATAAATTCAGAATCACCTTCTTCTAACCACATTGACAAAAGCTCAAGTGATTTTTCAGTGACCTTAAATCTAAAAATTAAATCAGCAGGATGGCAGCAAGCATTTCTAACAACAAATCTTTTCTCAAAAATTACCTCAGTTTCATTTACTGCTGGCAAGTCTACAGCATCTTCAAAGTACTCATTAACAGTCCAATATCTATCACCATTCGGGCACTGTACCAATATATCAGTGTTAACGCTTACATTCAGCACAACGTAGTTTTGTGGTGCAGGTGGAATTGGATCTGAAAGATACAATTTGTGTTCATAAATTATTTCACCACTAACCTCTGCAGTGTTTTTCATGTCAGATTCGTGAACGGGGTCATGAATTGATCCTTCCAGTTCAATTACCTCTGAATTGATATATGTTAGGTAATCTTTACCTGTTTGGTTTGAACCGTTATCTTGAACAGGATCTGTTATATTGCCCTCCTGACAGGCAAAAAAGAACGAAAACAGCAAAGCAGCGAGAGAGACAAATAGCGTTTTCATAGCAAGCTCCTTTTAGTTTGTTGATGTTTAGTTAATTTCAGCTTACCGAGTTTAGATTGTGCTGAAAATTTTCAACACCAATAAACAATATTTTTATGGGCAGAGCATATCAACTATGTCTCAAATACTTGTAATATTTAGTAAAACTCATGCACCTATGTCGCATTCATTTTCACTTATGTCGCACAGCTTATTTAGGGTTAGTTTTTAAAGAAATTAGTTGAGTAGAATAGTTATAAAAATTTAACTAACTAAATCGCTTGGTGGGTAACCAAATTCGGATTTAAAGCAACGACTGAAATAAGCCGGGCTCGAATATCCAACAGCATAAGAGATTTCAGAAACTGTTCCTTTTTGCTCTTCTATCAAATTTTTTGCTTTCGATAGCCTTACCAATCGTAAATATTGGCTGGGGGATCTGCCGGTTAATGCTTTAAGTTTTCTGTGAATTTGTGATCTGCTCATTCCGGCTTCTCTCCCAAACTGATCTATACTAAACTCTTCTTCTGCAATATGTAAATCTATTATGCCCATTAACTTTTGCATAAACTGGGCATCGAGCTTATTTAATTTTTTCTCCTCTCGTGCAGGAACAAATTCACCACTACTGAATTTTATTTGCAATTTTCTTCTTTGCTCTATTAAACTTTTTATTCTCACCTGAAGCTCATTTATATCAAACGGTTTTGTAAGGTATGCATCTGCACCAATAGAAAGTCCTTCAAGCTTATCAGCTTGTTCTGATTTTGCAGTTAAGAGTATTACAGGTATGTGACTTGTTTTTGCATCATTTTTTATAGTTTTAAGTAACTCAATGCCATCAATCTTCGGCATCATAATATCACTTATTATCAAATCGGGAATAAACTTCTCAGCTTTTCTTATGCCTTGCTCTCCATTTACTGCTTCAAATACTAGGTGTTCATCAGATATTGATTCCTTAATATACTCCCTTACATCTGCATTGTCTTCGACTACTAGTACAAAGTTTTTATCTGATTCAAGTTGTTCTTCTGTTAGTTCTTCTGCGGTATCTGTTAAGTATTCATCGTCTAAAACATCTTCTGGAGACTTTTCCACTTCAAAGTTTTCAACTATTTCATCCACACTCAAATGATTTTTCCCAAGTGGTAATTCAATTAGAACCTCAGTCCAATCACCTTCTTCACTATTAATGTTTATCGTTCCTTTATGAAGTTCAACCAGCTCTTTTGTTAGAGCTAATCCAATGCCAGTTCCCTCATGCTCTCGTGTGTGTGAAGTGTCTGCCTGATAAAATCTATCAAACAATTTCGGAAGGTCATTTTTATTAATTCCAATTCCGTTATCCCTAACCTTAACAATAACCGAATTGTTTTCTGATTCGATTAATTTAATAGAAATTTTTCCGCCGTCGGGTGTAAATTTAAATGCATTTGAAATAATGTTTGTAATTATTTTATGCATTTTATCCTTGTCGAAGTATACTTCGATATTTTCTTTTCCTAAGTTAATTTTAAGCGTAATATCTTTTGATTCGGCTATTGACTCAAAGCTCATTGCTATTCCTTTGACAAAAGACGAAATATTGGCCTTCAAAGCCTGAAGTTTTAATTTTCCAGATTCAAGTTTTGAAAGATCTAGCAGCTGATTGATTAAATCCAAAAGCCGGCCTGCATTTTTTTTAATTAGTCCCGCCTGCTTAATTGAATTTTCATCTTTACACGTGGATAAAACCTTTTCAGCCGGACCAAGAATTAATGTAAGAGGCGTTCGGAACTCGTGAGAAATATTTGCAAAAAACCTTGATTTCATATGATCAATTTCTTCGAGTTTTTCAGCATGTTTATGTTCAAGCTCCAGTTCGTTCTTCAATCTTTGTCTCTTTAAATCATATTCCCTAACTGATATAACGATTATAATAAAGATCACTCCATAAAGAGCATAAGCCCACCACGTAGCCCACCATGGATGATTGATTAACAATCTTATAGAAGTTCCTACGTCATTCCAGATGCCATCGTTATTGGATCCTTTCACTCTAAAAATATATTCTCCAGGATTTAGATTGGTGTATGTTACATATCTCATTGTTCCATCTGTGGAAGTCCATTCTTCCTCAAAGCCCTCCATTAAATAAGCATATTTATTTTTTAGAGGGTTGCGAAAGTCTAATGCGGCAAATTCAAACGATATGATATTATCGTCATGGTCAAGCTCAATAATTTCAGTCTCTGAGATAGATTTATCTAAAATTGTTCGATTCCACAACGGATCGAATCCAACCGAGACCGGTTTATGCAAAAGCTGGAAATTTGTAACTGCAATTTGAGGAAGATTTTTATTGTCTTTTATACTATCGGGATGAAATACATTTAATCCGTCTGTACCACCAAAATACATATAGCCATTTTTATCTTTAAAGTAGGCCCAATTATTAAATTCAATTCCTTGTAAACCATCTTCAGTACCAAAAATTCGAACGGATTCATCTTTAATATTAAATAATGACAATCCTTTATAAGAGCTGATCCATAAATTACCACGGTTATCTTCAAGTATACCACAAATCGTATTGCTGGATAATCCATTTTCAACAGTATACTTTTTAAAGATTTTTTTATCAACATCGAATCTGTTTAATCCGTCATTTGTTCCAATCCATAATATACCGGATTTATCTTCATGTATAACTGAAACTTCATTGTGACTCAGACTATTGTAAGTGTTAGGTTCATTTCTAAAATAAATAAACTCATTCTTTTGCTTATCCATCATTATCAATCCATCTCCCCATGTGCCAATCCATAAATTGCCATTTTCGTCTTCACAAAAATCAAAAATAAGTTCCTTACTTATACTTTTAGGATTGTTAGAATTATGCTGAAAGTGGGTAACACCTTTTTGTTCATTTGATATTTTATCAAGTCCTCCGCCAGCAACACCAATCCATAAATTACCTCTGCTATCGCAAAAAATCTGGGAAATGCGATTTTTACAAATTGTAGTTGAATCTTTAGGATCGTGTTTGAAGTTTTTAAAGACATTGGATTTCCGGTTAAACAAACTCAATCCTCCTTCACCTCCAAGCCACAGATTTTTTTGTTTGTCTTCACAAATAGTATAGATTGTACTACTGGAAATACTATTGGGATCTTTCGGATTATGAAAATAATGCTCAAATTGATTTGTGCCCATTCGCATTCTGTTTAATCCATAAAGGTCAGTACTTACCCATAAATCACCATGACTATCAACAAAAATGGCATAGACGCTGTTCGAACTTAGGCTTCCCGGAAGGCTAGAATCGTGCGAATATGTCTTAAACTTTTTCTCGAATTTATTTAACCTATTTATACCCCCATTCCACGTTCCAAACCAGAGGATACCGCTTCTATCTTCATAAATAGTACAAATTGTATTATCATTTATTCCATTTATATCCTTTGAGTTCCTTGCAAAACAATTGAATGTTTTCGTTAAAGGATTAAATTTTCCCAAACCACCATCCTCAGTCCCAATCCAAATGAACCCTTCACTATCAGCAGCAATTTTCCAAATGTAGTCTGAGCAAATAAATTTATTAGCCACGTTTAGGTTCTGTAATACTTTATTAGTTTTTGTATCGAATTGAAAAACTCCATCTCCCGTCGTCCCAATCCAAATGGTGCCTGCTCTGTCTTCAAATAAAGAAAAAATTCTTTCATCATTTGCACTTTCATTAGCTGCAGCGTTTAAAGTAAATGATTGAAAGGTATTACTTACTCTATCCAGACTATTCAGATATCCTCCTGTTCCAATCCAGAGTTTACCGTCCTGACCCTCGATAATTGAATAAACATCATCATCACTTATTGAGGAAGGATTATGCGGGTTGTGTCTGAAGTGATGAAAAATGTTGTTCTCAATATCAAACTTGTTTAAACCACCGCCCAGTGTTCCAATCCAAAGAAAATTCGGACTATCAAAATAAATTGTGCGGACAGCATTGGAACTAATGCTCTGGGGATCATTATTTTCGTTGATGTAACGAGTAAATTTTTCAGTTAAGGAATTGTATTTATTTAAACCTCCACTCCATGTTCCTATCCAAATATTATCTGAACTATCTACACACAATGTCCAAATTTTATTTTCACTAAGCGAGGCACTATCGCTCTCTAAATTTTTGAATATTTTTAAGTTATAGCCATCATATCTGCATAAACCATCATAAGTACCAATCCATATAAATCCTTTGCTGTCTTGAACAATGCCAAAAACAGAATTTGAAGCGAGTCCGTCTTTTGCTGTTAGATGGCTAAACTTTAAATCATCTATCTGAGAAAAGGAAACAACATAACTGTTTAGAATTATCGAACAGTATATGATAATTTTTATAAATTTAGACTGGAAGTAATCAGAGCTGTAATCGAATTGATTGAGGGCAGATTTTTGTTTCTCAATGTGAAGAATAAAGTTCTTCACAAAAACTCCACATAATAATTATTATTTTAAGTTTAAGCCTGCTGGATTAGAAGTGTTACTTAACTTGCAAAAAATTAATTACAGAAGCAAGAAAAATAAGCTAAACGAATAACGAGTATTTATAATTGGCAAGTAACATAAAAAATCCCGAATTTCTTCGGGATTTTATGTTTGAAAAGTAAAATCTACTTAGATGGTATTATTATTTCACCAATAATATTTTTTTTGATTCACTAAAATTATTTGCTTTCAATCTATAAATATAAATTCCGCTTGCTAATTCGGATGCATCGAATTTTACATTATATACCCCTGCTTTCTGATCAGCATTAACCAACGAGATAATTTCTTGGCCAAGTAAATTATAGATAATTAGTTTTACGTAACCATCATCAGGTAAAGAGTATCTTATCGTGGTAGTGGGATTAAACGGATTTGGAAAGTTTTGTTCCAAACTATATTCTACGGGAAGCTGAATTTCTTCACCTTCAACAGGCATAACTTCATCAAATCTATTAGTTAGGATAAATTCAATCAGTTCTTTAGCGGAGATTTGATTCATATAATACAAAGGGTAACTGATTGTTACCGTTCTGAAATGTGTCCCGATAAATTCAACTCCTACAGGTTCGCCTTTCAAGAAACCCTGCTGTGTGGTAGAATCGAAGTCTGTTTCATAAGTGTAGACTTCTACTCCCAGGCTATTCGGTTTTATCATTTCAATATCTTTTAAGTGATATTGATTCGATGAAAGAGTTTTACCCGAATCTACAAAAATGTTCCTGTAACCGGGGATAATGTTCAAAGCACCTTTAAAGAGCGCAAATATGTTGCCTTTCGATTCTTCAATTTTCAAATAATCAAAAACAAAATCACCGGCTTCAAAAGTTCCGTTTAAACCAATAACATTTTCAAAAGCTTTAGAAGGTCTGTAACCAGTATAAAGAAAGTTGCCACTAGTATTTAAGTACTGTATAATACTTTCTTTAAAATCGAAAGGTGCACTCATATCGGTCATATCATTTCCATGCCAGATAACAGTTGAGTATGCACCTAAATCAGCTAAACCAATTTGTTGCTCTTCGATCAAATCGTACTCATCACTTTTAAAATTTGAAAGTAAATTGGCATAAAATTCATCAACCTGTTCATCAGTTGGATTCATCGGGGAACCATCTCCATCTGCAGTTTCATCAACAATGAGTATACCCTGATCAAGAGAGATAACCCGTGAACGGAGTGTTACATTATTTTCACTTTCGTTTAGCAAACTGTCTACAGCTTTAACCGTATAATAATAGTAAGTACCGTTTTCAGGATTCAAATCGCTGTAAGTTGTATCTGTAAAAATCTGCGAATTTAATTTTTCACCTAAGAGACCCTCAACTTCTGAGCGATATAAATTATATCCAAGTAAATCGTACTCTTTGTTTTCAAACCATTCAAGATCAACTTTACCCCAATCAGGCAAGGTAGTAAAACCGGATGGCGGCAGTGGCAATAAATATGGAATAGCTGACCTTTCAATGATTGTGCTTTCATATCCCTCCAAATCTATAGCGGATACACCAACATAATATAATATCCCTTCATCTAGTTCATTTATAGCAAATGTTGTATCTGAAGTTGTATAGGTAGTATCATAGATTCCGGATTGAGTTCCGAAATAAATTTTGTATTCAGAAAAATCGGGTGAAGAATTTGGACTCCATTCAAGAACTACTGAATTGCCCGTGCCAGCATCGTAGAGTTTGTAGTTCTGAACTGATGAGGGCATTACTATATTTAATAATAAAGTTGCACAGGAAGATTTTATTACCTCTGCACAATATTCCATACTGTAGTTGCCAATTGTATCTGCTGGTGAATGATAATACGGGCTGAAATCAGTTTCTTCAAAATAAACTGAAGGGAATCCTAACTGCCAAAAAGAATAGCTGTCGGAGCCACCGCTGTTCACACTTCCGTTACGTGGTGAAACCAAAGAATAATTTTCAATGCAATACCAAGCAATATCCCTTAGATATTCAAATCCTGTGTAGCGATTAATATCAACCATACTGGAATTAAGTGGTGAATAAGTGTGGCTGATCATATCATGATTTATCATAATTTTTATATTCATTCCTGCATTAAATGCTTTTTGCGCATAGTCCTTGCTGCCCCATAAACCGTACTCTTCTGCCCCGAAAGTTATAAATTTGATTGTAGATTCAGGTTGATAGTTATTTTGCATTATAACTCTGGCGATTTCCAAAACCGCAGCAGTTCCGCTAGCATTATCGTCAGCGCCAGGAGCAAAAATTAATGGATCTCCAGAAGAATATGAATCGTGATGACCGCCAACGATATTGTAAACTTCAGGTTCAAAAATTCCAGTTAAAGTAGCAATCACATTTTTTTGCCAGGTGCCCTGGTATTGAAACGAATCAATTACAACATCTGTAAATCCCATTTTCATAAAATGATATTTTATCCACAAAGCAACTGAATCACGTGTTGTAGCAAATAGAAATCTTGTTTGAAAATCCTGCAGGCTTTGAATAAAATATCTTACGCTATCCTGGTTTACCGAAGTAGTGATTTGTGTTACAAGAGAATCGCGTAGTGAATAATCTTTATTTAATAGAATTCTTTTTTCGTTTTTGAAAAATTGCTGAGCTAAAAGCTTTATTACTTTTAGTCCCTTTAATGTAGCTTCCGATTGGGAGAGTGAAATATTTTTTACAATAGCAGATACATGATCTGTATAGACTACTCTTTCATTTATCAGTTTAGATGATATACCATGATCATTTTTTGAGCTAACTAAAAAATAGTTATCTGATGTTAAAGATTCATCTAGTAATTGATAATCTATTCCAATCGTTTTTATGGAAGTTAATTTTTCAGAATTTACTAAGGTAATTAATTGATCATCATTAATATAAACGATCGGAATATTAAGCTCTTCAATCTGATTTAATTTTTTAGAATCATTTAATGAAACAGAAATTAAATACTCCGAATTATTTTGAGCTATTATATTTGCTGCAAAAAACAAAATTGACACAAGTAATATTTTTATAATTTTCATTTTAAACCCCGCAGGAAAAATAATGGACAGATAACGTTTGAGTGAAATTTGAAAGTTTTATTTTAGAATAGCAACGCACTAGTTCTCCATCTAAAAGAAAATTGATGGAACAAATTACTTATTCATCGGTTTATTTACTATGCCAATGCCTGCCCACAATTAAAAAGCCCCGACCAGTTTCCTAAATCGGGGCTTAAATAATGCAAATTAAATTTGATTATTTCATTAACATCAGTTTCTTAGATGCAGTATAGTTAGCGGCTTCGAGTCTGTAAATATAAACTCCACTTGCTAATTCAGATGCATCAAATGTAACTTCATATCTGCCGGCTTTCTGCTGTGTGTTTATAAGTGTTGATACTTCTTCACCAAGCATATTATAAACAGCAAGCTTAACAAATCCGTCTTCAGGAATTGAGTATTTAATTGTAGTACTAGGGTTAAACGGATTCGGATAGTTCTGTTCGAGCGCATATTCAATAGGCAATACTACTTCAACAATTAACTCATCCGAATATGATGATTTACCATCATAATCAATTTGTTTTAACCTGTAAGTGTAGCTGCCGGAACTTACAGAATTATCGGTGAAAGAATATTCTTTAGGCTCAACAGTTGTTCCGAAACCTGCTATAAAACCAATATTTTCAAATTCACCTTCAGAATTCAACTTTTCAACTTCAAATCCTTGGTTGTTGGTTTCTGTTGCAGTTGCCCAGTTCAGCTCTACTCCATCTTTTACAACAGACGCAGTAAACGAAGTTAATTCAACAGGCACAATGTACATTCCATAAATACAGAAGTTATCAACTGCCCACCACCAGTCCCATCCGGGCTGAACTGAACGCAATCTGAATCTTACATCAGGTTCTTCAGATGCAATGGTGGTAATATCAACAACTTCGTGTGTATTTCTAATATCTGTTCCTATTTGATCCCATACACCGGTCCAAGTTGTTCCGCCGTCAATACTGATTTCAATGTGTGCTTCGTCAGCTGCATCAAATACATTCCAGTCATTATCAAATTCTAACCAGACACTGCCGGTATATATTGAGAGATCGAATACTTGAGTAATTTGTGCTGTGGTTAATACTGTAGTACCACTTCCGCATTCATCAGAATCGGCTGCAAGAACTCCACCTGATGAAGTAGCGGGTAACGTGTAGGCGTTCGGATAAGGAGGTGTTAAAACTTCCCAAACACAAGTTCCGCCATTGTTGGTAACAGTCCATAAACCTAAACCATTTTCAAAAGGATCACAAAAGATTGTGTCTGTAACAAGATTCGGATCCTGCTCGATTGTGAAGCTCCAAATGGGACCAGTTTGATTACAGGTATCTCCAATTTCAATTATTCTCCAGTAGTAACTAGTGTTGTACTGAAGGCTTGTATTAATTGTCCACGATGTTGCAAGTGTTCCGCTTTGCACCAAAGTTAAGCTTCCCGGATCAGTTCCGAAATAAGTTTCATTTGTATTAGCACCAGCGCCGTTTGTCCAGGTTAATTGTGTAAGAGTAATCGGCACACCGGCAGCTCCATTTACAGGATTAGGATTAGTTGGAGGATCTACAGGGCAAGGTGCACCGAATTCAACTCTCGATGTCCATGCCTGATAGTTGCCTGTACTATTTTCAGCCCAAAAAGGAAATGCAACGTTGTTATGCGCAGCAACACCTATATAATCTCCTGCATATCCAGAAGCAAGTCCGGATATTGGAGCCGGATTGTGAGGCTGGCTGCTTACTTTAAAGTTTTCAAAAGTTGAGGCTCCATCAGTAGAGTGAGCCATAAAAATTTCTGCCTGGTTGTTCGGAACATCACGGCTGTCGTACCAAACAAGAATTACTCGACCACTGGATTGATCTACAGTTACCCATGGATAATATTGATCCTTACCATTATTCAGTACATCATCATTTACCCTAATTGGAGATAACCAAGTAGCACCGCCATCCGTGGATTTTATTAATACAATATCAGGATCGCTGCCAGCGGGAGCTACACCTCTCTGCGGCCAGGTAATATATATAGTCCCATCATTAGCTCCCCCTGATCTATCAATTGCCATTGAGGGAAAAGATGCAACTCTAATTCCATTTTTACTGGATAGATTACCTCTGATACCAAAGTTAACAGCAGAATATATTCTGGAAGTTGTCCAGGTTACACCACCATCCGTAGATTTAGCAAGACCAATTGCATCTTCACCGCCCGGCCAAGCATCGTAAATGGCAAATGCAACGTAAACATCACCGTTAGCTGCTGTTTGAACGTTTACACCCTGACTGTGGCTTCCTGCACTAATTGTTTGAGTTACGTTAATAGAGCCTGACCAGTTTTGACCAAAATTAGTTGAATATCTTACGACACCATCGTTACTATTCGCGCCACCAAAATCTGTCCATGTGGCGTACACACGGTTTACATAAGGACTAGTGGATGTTTTATCTACCATTAAATGATTTTTATCTGCAAGGCTGCCTGGGTTTGGAGCAACGGTGTACGTAGACCAATTTGCACCGTTGTCAGTGGTTACAGAGATACCCTGCCCACCCGGATTACTAATATAACCCTCATACCAATATCCGTTTACGCCAATTACAGAAACAGGATCGCCGGAGTTTCTTCCAAAGCCTGGAAGTGTTCCAGGATCATTTGTGCCATTCCAGGGATAAGTTTGAGATCCATCCAATGACCAATAAACCCCTGTTCCATACAGTACAGATACAGGTGAATTAGTTGCATTCGAAGATCCAAATACAATATTCTCATCCAATGGATGCACATCAATACTTAATTCCGATTGAGTGCTATTAGAACCAGGCAGGACTCTATTTGGCGGAAAAACGGTAATACTCGATCCGCCAAGAAAATAATGTTTTGTTTCGGGGATAGGATCATCCCACTTGAATTCAGGATTGATAGTGCCTGTAGGAGTTGGGTTGTGACCATAGTATGACCACGCCTTATCATCAGGTCCATCCTGAGCAAGAGCAGAAAGACTCAGCATACTAACAAGCAGCATAATGAGCCAAAGTGTTGAGATAGTTCTCATTAGTTCTCCTATTAATGATTGTTAATTAGTTGGATTTTCTTTTGTAACAATTTTACTATTAAGTGTGATTAAAGAAATATAAGTGACAACAGATTCTACAATTTATTACAATAAGTGAGTTATATGGAAATACAGTCGGTGGGTAATGAGTGCATTTCCAAAAAACTTTTTAACTCTTAATTGTTTTCTTTCCAAATATGCAATTTTGCTGAGCATAAATTAATTAAATACAAACATAAAAAATTATTTTGAATATTTGCCAACTATAAATTACTTTCTGCTTATTTTTTAGATATGAATTTTAGGCAGATAGAAATACAATTAATAAATTATCCGGTAATATTTTGCTAATAACACTATCAATTATTATACTGATTTTATTCCACCTGATTATTCTTATTTCTCTAAAAAAATTGTTTTTTGAGCAGGAAAATAAAAATAGTGAAGTAAAAATTTCTGCAGGGTATGTCAGAATTTCTATAGTAATTGCTGCTAAAAATGAAGTTAACAACATTAAAACAATTTTAGAATATCTAACGAAATTAGACTATGAAGCAGAAAATTTTGAAGTGATTTTTGTTGATGATCATTCAACAGATAATACACGAGATGAAATTCAAAAATCAATATCTCGTCTTGATAATTTTCGTTTAATTTCACTTCTTGAATCAGAAGAGGGTGGGAAAAGAAATGCATTAGCAAAAGGAATTGAAAGCTCCCGTTATAAATTTATTTTAATTACTGATGCAGACTGTATACCCGAGCAAAAATGGTTAATAGCATTTTCAAAAAAGTTTACGAAGGGTTTTGATTTTCTCTTTGGAATTGCACCATTCAATCAAAATAATTCTTTCATTAATAAAATTGCTTGTTTTGAAAATCTCAGAAGCTCGATTCTTACACTTCTCTTTGTAGGAATAGGTTCACCTTATTCAGCTGCGGCAAGAAATTTTGGATTTACAAAAGGTGCGTTTGAAAAAGTTAAAGGTTACTCAAACACAAAACAAACATTAAGTGGTGATGACGATTTGTTACTAAGAGAAGCTGTAAAAAATAATTTAAAAATAGGCAGCGTTACTGAAAAAGGATCGTTTGTCTTTTCAAAAACAAAACAAACGCTTAAAGAATATTTGAATCAAAGAGCAAGGCATACGCAATCTTCGGCTTATTATTTGCCTAAACACAAGCTTTTATTGAGTATTTGGCATTTGTCGAATTTGTTTTCATTGCTTTCAATTGTGCTAATGTTGTTAAATCCATTTTGGGGGCTGCTGTTTGCGTTCAAATTATTAGTTGATATTTTAATCGTAAAAATAAATGATAGAAAATTTGGCTATGATTTCAACTTATCTGAAATAATAATTCTTCAGATCTTGTACGAATTATTTCTGATTGTCCATTTTATAAATTCACGATTTACAAAAGTAAAATGGAAGTAGAAAACACAGCTCTAAAAGAATTTGATACTGCACATCCAAACTATGAAAGATGGAAAAGAGCACGTGATATTTCTATTGAGCGGGGAAAATTTGTTAAATCAATCGTATCTAATTTTATTGTTTGCAAAAATCTTAAGGTGCTTGATATCGGTTCAGGTGAGGGTGCAACTGCAAAAGTTTTTGCAGATGAAAATATTGTTGTGAGTATGGAAAAAAATCCTGTTAGACTTAAAAAGCAGGTTGAAAATGGATCAGATTTTTTGGTTATCGGTGATGGGAAATATCTCCCACTTCAAGAAAAAATTTTCGATTTAATCATCCTGCAGGATTCCATCGAGCATCTGAATTTTGAAGAAGGATTTTTTGAAAAATTGAATCAACTTTTAAAAGAAAAAGGAATTATTTATTTGAGCACGCCAAATAAGTATTCGATTTTTAATATACTTGCGGACCCGCACTGGGGATTACCGATAGTATCTTTACTCAGCAGAAAAAATATTAAAAATTTTATCCTCAGACATCTTAGAAAAAAAGATTATTTGAGAGATGATATTGCAGAACTTTTTTCTTTAAGCGAATTAAAACCAATCTTGGAGAAACACTTTCAAATGACATTAAACACGAAATTCGCAGTTAAAGAAATAATAAATGGAAACAAAGGTTTGATTTGGAGCAATTTTCACTTGGCACTTGTAGGTTTAATAGAAAAAATTCATATAAAAAATTTACTTGTCAAAATTGCAAATGATAAAAATGGAATAATAAATAAATTTTTCACACCCACGTTTTATTTAATCTTGAAAAAGAAACACCCATAATTTTAAACAAGGTTTTAATGGAATAGTCAGACGATTTTGTAAATTGTATTAAATAAATTCACATAATTAGACTATAAATGGAGAAATATAAAAAATTAATTGAAGCGGCAATCAAAGCTAAAAGTAAAGCTCTACCAACTTATTCGAATTTTTTTGTTGGTGCAGCACTTTTAACAAATGATGATAAAATATATACGGGCTGCAACATCGAATCCAGCTCTTACAGCTTAACTATTTGCGCAGAACGAACAGCAATTTTCAAAGCAATTTCAGAGGGCGAGAGAAAATTTAAAGCGATTGCAATAACCGGCGATACTGATGACTATATTTCCCCTTGCGGTGCTTGCAGACAAATAATAAGTGACCTTTGCGGTGAGATTGATGTATTACTCGTAAATTCAAAAGGAGATTTTATAACTAATAAAACTTCCGGACTTTTACCATTTGCTTTTGGCGATGATATTTTAAGGCCCTAACTAACTATTTTCTTTTCACTTTATATTATTTGGATATGACTGACATTCCTCCTCATCAACTGCCAAATGAAACTGGTTGGATTGAAGTGATTTCAGGTTGCATGTTTAGTGGGAAAACTGAAGAGCTTATCCGCCGTTTAAGAAGAGCGCAAATAGCAAAACAGAAAGTAAAAATCTTTAAACCTAAAATTGATGACCGCTACTCGCACGAATCAATTTTTTCGCATAATGAGCAATCACTTCCTTCCATATTAATTGAAGATGTTAATGAAATTATTACTCAATCAGAAGATGCACAGGTTATTGGAATAGATGAAGCACAATTCTTTAATGAAAATATTATAAGTATCTGCAACGATCTGGCATCGAGAGGAAAAAGAGTAATTGTTTCAGGATTAGATCAGGATTACAGAGGAGTCCCGTTTGAACCAATGCCGCAGCTTTTAGCTATGGCAGAATACATAACAAAGCAGCTCGCAATTTGTGTTGTGTGTGGAAATCCCGCTGATAAAACACAGCGCAAAACTGCATCTACAGAACGAGTAATTGTTGGAGCATCGGATATCTATGAAGCGCGCTGCAGAAAGTGCCACTACATTCCAAAAGAAAATTAGAGCGGCTAAATGGAATTTGAATCAATAATTAGAGGATTCATCGGAATTATTGTCCTTGTCGGAATAGCATTTCTCATATCAAACAATAAATCAAAAATAAACTGGCAACTTGTTTTGGGCGGATTAGGTTTACAATTATTTTTTGCCATTTTAATCCTTAAGGGTGAAGACTTACGCTTATTTTTTTTTCCACTCGGTTGGGTAAAAGATTTTTTTAGCTGGATAAGCTACTTCTTTGTTTTACTTTTGAACTTTACTTATGAAGGAGCAAAGTTTGTATTCGGTGATCTCGCAAAACCACCAGGGACAGAAGGAAGTTTAGGTTCGTTCTTTGCATTTCAGGTTTTACCAACAATCATTTTTTTTGCCAGCTTAATGTCCATCCTTTACTATCTAGGAATAATGCAGCGCATTGTAAAAGGTATGGCTTGGATTATGGCACGAACACTTGGCACAAGCGGTGCCGAGTCACTCTCTTGTTCTGCAAACATTTTTGTGGGGCAAACAGAAGCACCGCTCATCATCAGACCGTTTTTAAAGGGAATGACAAGAAGCGAACTGCTTACTATTATGATTGGTGGAATGGCTACAATTGCCGGTGGAGTGATGGCAGCTTACATTCAGATTTTGGGTTCAGCTTATGCGATTAAACACGGAATTCCATTGGAGCAGGCACAGCAAATGTTTGCGACACACCTTCTCGGGGCAAGTGTGATGGCTGCACCTGCCGGAATTGTGATTTCGAAAATTCTTATTCCAGAAATTGAAGAGTCGGAAACAAAAGGCTCAGTAAAAATTGAAATTGACAAGAATGCATCAAATGTAATTGAGGCAGCTTCGAATGGTGCTGCGGATGGATGGAAGCTTGCAATAAATGTTGGTGCTATGCTGCTTGCATTTATCGGACTAATTGCGCTTGTAAATTATCTTTTAAATGGTCTCGGTGATTTAGTTGGAATTAATTCTTATTTAATTAATACATTTGGACAACCTTTAAGTTTTCAATTAATTATAGGAATGGTTCTTCAGTTTGTAGCATTTGGAATTGGAGTGCCGTGGGAAGATGCACTTAATTTTGGCAGCCTGCTTGGAATAAAAGTTGTACTTAATGAATTCGTAGCTTACAGTGAAATGGGAACACTTATCGAAACAGGAAAAATTTTAAGTGAAAAAAGTATTTTAATGTTAACTTACGCTCTATGCGGATTTGCAAATTTCAGTTCAATTGCAATTCAGATTGGCGGAATAGGGCCATTAGCTCCCAACCGAAAATCGGATATTGCAAGCCTTGGAGTTAAGGCTGTGATGGGAGGTGTACTTGCAACTTTGATGACAGCGACTCTTGCGGGTTTATTATATTAGTTAATATGATGGATTTAAACTTCAAATACGAAAAGCTGATAAAATTTTTGAATAGTACCGCTCCATTCGAGCCTGAAATTGCAATTGTGTTAGGCAGCGGTCTAGGTGAATTTTCAGATTCACTTGAAACAAAAAAAATATTTCTGACAAAGGATTTACCAGGTTATCCTGTTTCTTCGGTTGAAGGTCATGCTGGCGAGGTAAATTTTTCTGTTCTCGATTCAAAAAAGTTATTAATCTTCAGAGGAAGAATACATTTTTATGAAGGTTATTTGTTAAGCGCTTGCATTCTTCCATCATTTATTGCTTCCAAACTCGGTTGTAAAAAATTATTATTAACAAATGCAGCCGGCGGAATAAAGGAAAGTTTATCACCCGGCGATTTGATGCTCTCCAATTCTTTTAATGCAATCAGTTTAAAAAAGGAATTAACACAGTTAGTCGGTTTGGCTTCTGTCGAGATAAAAAATAACTTTCTAAACTGTCCCTCAAAAAAAATAAATGAGATTATCAAAAAAGCTGCAAGACAAGAAAACATTGATTTAGCAGAAGGAGTTTATTGGTATACAAAAGGTCCAAGTTACGAAACACCCGCTGAAATCCAGTTTATTAAGAAATTTGGAGGCGATGCAGTTGGAATGTCTACTGTTCATGAAGCAGTTTTTGGAGCATCGCTGGGATTGGAAGTAGCTGCAATTTCCTGCATTACAAACCTTGCTGCTGGTATTTCAGAGGAAAAGCTTTCACACGATGAGGTAAAAAAAACAGCGGAAAAGGTTATGCATAAATTCAGCGGATTGCTTAAAAAAGTTGTTTTGGAATTGTAATATCTTACCTTCATAAATTACTTATTTAATTGACTTTGTAAGGCTTATACCCTAATTTTGGCAGTTCATTTTCAAATTTATCCATTGAGAAATTTTTTATGAAAGAATTCAGATTTCGGCTTATTCTAATTGTAGCGGCAATTGTGCTCTGCATTTACTTGCTTTACCCAACCTACGTTGATTATCAAAACAGCGGTGAAATAAAAGAGACATTGCAATTAAAGAAAGAACAGCTCTTTAAAGAAAATCCTGATCTTAACAAATCCCAATTAGATAGAATCTTGCAGGTTACTGAAGACAGCATACTCACCGCTAATCCTGATATTGTTTCGAACAGGGAAAAGAGAGTTAAACTCGGTCTTGATTTACAGGGTGGAATGCGGGTTGTACTTGAAGTAAACACAAGCAAATTGATGGAAAAGCTAGCTAAAAATCCAGATGATGTTTTTAGAGAAGTTTTAGTTGATGCCGAAAAAGAAGCAGATGACACTGATGAGTCAGTAGTTGATGTATTAGGCAGAAAATTTTCCGAAAGAGGAGTAAGACTAAGCCGTTACTACGGTACAATTAGGCAGGATGATGATGAGATTATAAGCGAACTTAAAGAAGATGCTGAAGATGCGGTTACCCGCGCTATGGAAATTATAAGAAATAGGGTGGATCAATATGGTGTTAGTGAGCCCTCTATTCAAAGACAGGGCAGTAGAAGAATAATTGTAGAGCTTCCGGGGGTGGCAAGAGAAGAGGAAGCAAAACAGCTTTTACAGGGTACAGCATTATTAGAGTTTAGGCTTGTTAAAGAGCCTGATTTTGCATTTAACGTTATGCAGAGAATAGATGAAGTGCTTGCTGGAAAAGTAATTGATTCAACATTGACAGATACAACAGGCGTTACGGAAGAAACTGCAGATACCTCGATAACTTCCACGGACACTTTAAACAAACCCGAAGAAGAGTTAACAGAGGAAGAATTCAGAGTACAGCATCCTTTCTTTTCAACTGCATTACTGGATCCGCAGGGCAGAAATGCTGATGCCTATGTAAAAGCAGAGGAAAGAAACAAACTCGATATGATGCTGAGCAGACCTGAAGTTCAGAAAGTAATTCCCAATAACGTTCAATTTATTTATTCAGCTAAATCCTTTACTGCAGATGAAGACGAAGAATTCTATTTAATGTATATGGTTAATAAAGAGCCAGAGCTAACTGGCGGTGTAATTACAGATGCAGTAGCAACTATAGACCAAATGAACTCATCACCCATAGTTAATATGACCATGAATTCTGAAGGCGCAACAGAATGGGCAAGAATTACAGGAGCAAATATTGATAAACGTATAGCTATTGTTCTTGATGGTGTTGTTTATTCAGCACCGGTTGTTCAAAATAAAATTGCTGGGGGAAGATCACAGATATCGGGTATGGCAGACATACAAGAAGCCCAGTTAATGGAAATAGTTCTTAAAGCAGGTGCTCTCCCTGCACCTGTAGACATAATTGAAGAACGAACTGTTGGTCCTTCGCTTGGTGAAGATTCAGTTAACAAAGGATTGCTCTCTGTTATGTTAGGTTTTGCTTTAGTTGCAGCCTTTATGATTTTTTATTACAGAAAAGCCGGAACTATTGCAGCCGCTGCTTTAACTTTTACAATTTTGTTTATACTTGGTATTTTAGCGGGTTTTAACGCAACATTAACCCTTCCCGGCATCGCAGGTGTTATATTAACAATCGGTATGGCTGTGGATGCGAACGTACTTATATTTGAAAGAATCAGGGAAGAAATGTCTACGGGTAAGACTGTTAAAGCCTCAATAGACAGCGGTTACGCAAGAGCACTTTCTGCAATTGTTGACTCGAACATAACTACTTTTTTTACAGGAATTATTCTTTACCAATTTGGAACCGGACCGATACAAGGTTTTGCTTTAACACTGATGATTGGTATTGCTGCAAGTTTATTTAGCGCATTAGTTATTGCTCGTGTAATATTTGATATAATGGTTTCAAAAAATCAAGCTGTTACAGTTGGATAATAATATTTGAAATAAGGAGTTTTTATTTAAAATGAGAATATTCGAAAATCTTAATTTTGACTTTTTAGGTAAAAGAAAAATCGCTTATGCTATTTCCGGAATAATATTCCTGATTAGTGTTATAAGTGTAGTAACAAGAGGATTCCATTTCGGAATAGACTTTAAAGGCGGAAGTGAAATTGTTCTGCAGTTTCAGGATCCTGTTGATATAGCTGTAATCAGAGGATATTTAAGCAACATTGGTTTAGGGGATGTAGAAGTAAAAACCTTTGGCGGTGAAACTGGCGTTATGATTAGAACTGAAGAGCAGGTAATACCAAGTGACGTGTATCCGCAAGTGGTTGCTGGAATTGAAAAAGAAATTGAAAAAATTATGCCCGGCGTGCCAAGACAGATAATTGATTCCGCTGCAAGCTCGGTTACATACGCTTTTGAAAATACTGATACAACAAATACTCTTGTAGATGCATTGTTTGATGCAGGATTTCAATCTGGAAGAATTTCGGAGGAACCCGATAATACACAGATGATAGTGAGCGTAGGAATAGCTGACTGGCTTAAAGAAAATTTAAGGGAGAAAGTTGCTGATAATCCATTTACCATCCTAAAAGAAGATAGGGTAGGACCAAAGATAGGCGATGAATTAAAACGTGATGCTCTGCTGGCTATGATCTTTGCATTAATCGCAATTCTTATTTACCTGGGATTCAGGTTTAAGTTTATCTTTGCAATAGGTGCTGTTGCTGCTCTGTTCCACGATGTTTTAATTACATTTGGCCTCTTCGCTGTATTGTACGGTGTAATCCCGGGATTAAATCTCGATATAGATCTGACTGTTGTTGCAGCATTCCTAACATTAATAGGTTACTCAATCAATGACACCGTTGTTAACTTTGATAGAATAAGAGAGAATATTAAGATTCATAAAACACGTCCGCTGTTTGATATCATCAACACTAGCATAAGCCAGACGATGAGTCGTACTATTCTTACGAGCGGTACAACTTTAATTACGATTTTAGTACTTTTAATTTTCGGCGGCGAGGTTTTAAAAGTATTTGCATTCACACTTCTTTTTGGAATTATCATTGGGACCTATTCATCAATCTTCGTTGCAAGCACACTTGTATATGAATATGCCACAAAGTACAAAAAGAAGGTAGAATTTTAAATTTTCAAGTGATTGAAAAGTAAAATAAGACAAAGCCCTCAATTCAGAATTTAACTATATTCTGTTATTTTCAATTCGTTACAACACATTTAGCACGCATTTTGTTAAAAAATTAATTGATTTACAATTAAAACAATTAGTATTATTTTTTCCCACTAATTATTTATTAGTCATCATCCATAAAAAGAGGAACACGTGAGCAATAAAATATATATCGGTAATCTTCCCTGGGCATTGAACGATGACGAACTTAAAGAAGCGTTTACTGAGCACGGAAACGTTGTATCAGCCAATATAGTAACTGATAAGCATACTGGCAGATCCAGAGGTTTTGGTTTTGTTGAGATGGAAAATGAAGACGAAGCAAAAGGTGCCGTTGAAGTAATGAATGGAGCAGACCTAAAGGGAAGAAAAATAGTTGTAGCTTCTGCCCGAGCATCCAAGTAAACTACCTGCAGAATTCAACGGCCCACTTCGTTTAGTTTTTGTTTTCAATTCGAACAGAAAGTATACCAAGAACTGGTTTCCCTACTAAAGAAACATGGAAGGAAATTGTTATGCTGCTATTTTTAATTGGTTGTTCTTGTTTTTAATAAAAACCCCGCCTCTATAGACGGGGTTTGTACGACAAATTTCAATCTGCAAGACTTAGTCTATTGCGCACCCATTAGGGTTGTACATTAAACAATATCTACTTTAAAAGTAGCAGTTTTTTAGTACTAACAAAGCTACCTGCAGTTATGCGGTAGAAGTAAACGCCGCTGGCAAAGTTTCCACCGTTCCACTGATACTTGTAGTAACCAACTTCCATTTTTTCATTCACAATTGTTTCGACTTCAGAACCTAGTGCGTCGTAAACTTTCAAGGTTACTTTTACTTCTTTTGGAATTCCAAATTCTATTGTTGTCATCGGGTTAAATGGATTTGGATAGTTTTGTGATAGGCTAAATACCGTTGGAACCACCTCATAATCTACTTCTAATACATCAGAATATGATTCTGTACCGTCGTAATCAACCTGTTTTAATCTGTAATAAAACTTACCCTTTCCTTTAATACCAGCATCAACAAATTTATATTGCTGTTTTTCTGATGTTGTACCATTGCCTTCAATAAAACCAATTTTTTCAAAAGCTATATTGTCATTACTTCGTTCAACATCAAAGCCAGCATTGTTAAGTTCAGTTGCAGTTTCCCAATTAAGTGTTATACCATTTTCATTAAAAGCGGCATCGAATGCAATAAGCTCAACAGGAATTACAGCCAAGCCAAAGAAATCAATTATCCTTGACATTAACTCTTGTTTAGTAGATGGATAGGTTCCATCTGTTAATCCGCCAAATTCAAACGATGCACCAATAGTTTTGTAAGTTCCTTCATCATATGCAACTGCGCAGCCGTAATCTGGAGATTGGTTTTTAAATATCAGGTCTGCAGGTGGTATATTTGTTAAACGGTCAATCCAGTTGTTTTCACCAGAATATGTGAATGTCATAGCTTCAGTAAATGTACCGGTTTGACCAAGTACAGTTCCCAAATCACCGCTTCCATCTGCAGTAGCATTTATATTAAACATAGGATGAACAGCTGTTTGAGAATCAAAATACCAAGTATCTCCGCCTTCCATATAAAGCATTCCACCAGCGTTAAGGAAATCTGCAAGTGTTTGTCCTTCGGCAGATGTTAATACGTGATTTGCACTGTAAATACCAAGGCAAACAAATATAGAAGTATACAAACTAAGATCCGTTGGAAATGAAGTTTGATATTCATAAGCAACAAGATTTGAATCCAGGCATTCCATGATATCAGGGCTTGAGCTGTGATTTTCATCCAGACAAAGAATAAGCACAGGAATTTGGCCAACAACGACTGAAAATGATCCGGTAGAGGTTATACCAAGCGAGGCGGAAATGTTAAAATTAAATGCAGCAGAATAACCTGTTGGAGTGTTATTATCAGCTGTTACACTGTAAGACTGGGTTTCAACGCCACCTGCACCGATAGTACCATAAGTAAGCGTACCAGAATTTATTGTAATGTAGGGATCGGTGCATAAAAGCTCACCTGTAACACTTAACGCGCTGGATGATCCTGTGTTTGAAATATCAATTACAATATCAGCAGTTTCTCCTGGATCTAATATTCCATTATTATTTCCGGTTGGATCAAATACAGTATAATCGCTTAAAGCTAAAACCGGTGCGCGTGCCTCAAGTGAAAAGTAACTTAGCCAATTATTTGCACCATCTGTTGCAATTACTTCAAATGGAACCAAATGACCATCCGGAATAAGTGGATTAACAGTGATTGCATAACCATCAGGAAGTAGAATCTGTCCGCCCGAAGGAATTGTACCATAAAATTCAGTTGAATCTGTAATTGTTATATTAACATCGTTGGAGCGCAAAATAAGTGTAACATTCGTTGCATTTTCTACACCAACATTATTTGCCCTAAGTGATAGTAATGGAGATTCTCCATAATCTAGAAGTCCATCCCCGTTGCCTGATGCATCATTTATAACACAAGAGTCTGCAACTACGTAGGGCCCTGCAGCAGGAACCACAGGAATTTGTGCCGTATAGCGATAATAATTTTGTTTAGTTACAGTTAAATTTACTGTGCTGCCAGGAATTATGAATGGGATATCAATCGAAACTGGTGCTCCAGTCCCCTCGCCCACACCTAAAATTTCACCATCGAGCGTTATTGAAATTAGTGAATACTCGTCAGCAGTTACATTCACGTGTGGGGCTCCACTAACAATTGCCTGATCGTGAATAACAGTTAGGTTTTGCGGCATCTCTGTGTAAACAGTAGAGAACGCATCACCGTGATGATGGAATAAATAATAAGTTACCATTTTATTATTTGTATTGTAGGGCCAATTGGAATATTGCAGAAAATATTTGCCGTACACGTTTCCAAATGCAGGAAGTATTTTGTCAGGTCCCGGATCACCGTAATCAGGCATAAAGTTTGGCCACATTCCATCGTACATTCCCCAAACATAAGTATCGTTTACAAAAGAATACGATACTTCTGATGCAGCAATCAACCCGAGTGCACCATATTGATGCCTATGAAATGCCTCTGCAAAGCATTCACTGCCTGAATTGTATTTTCCCGTTAAGCAGTTTATTGAAAATACAAAAACAAGGTCTTCATTTGTTAAGCCGGATAGATTTGAAATATCGTAATCAGGTTCTCCCCATCCTGTTGTAGATCCATGATCACGGTGCTGAATCATAAATGCACCGCTGTTAATATCATTATTCAATCTTGTAGCATTTCCTCCCCAGTCCGTTAAATGAGAAGGGGTTTGAGGAATATATCCCAAACCGTTTGGTCCAAAATAATCTACAACCATACTAGTATTTTGATTACTAGACCAAACTGTACCTGGAGTTCCGCTGTAAATGGCATTCTCTCTAACAGGAGCTTTACCTAGAGCGTGTTCCCAAAATCCATTCACGGATTCTGAACAGATTTGAAACCATCTTTCGGTTTGCCAGCCCATCGCCGTAACAGGGTTATTATAATAATTAGCATTGGTTGGTGGTGTTCTTTCATAATCTAAAAACTTTCCTATCATTGTTGCTAAATGCGATGCGTTTTGCGCAGTAATTCTTGCTGTAATAATATCTGCCATATTGTTTCCGTTCACATCGCCATAAATATGATCGGATACACAGTAGCTGTTCCACGTAGGACTGTGCACGGTATTTCCACTTGTACCGTAATCACCCAAAAATAATACTGCTACTGGTGGAATGGTCCATGTGTTATATGCGTTGTTAATATAGTTCTCAATTGCAGTTGCATTATTACCGCCAGCTTCTGTCGTTGTAACTACACCTGTTCTTATTCCCTGCAAAATTCTAAAGTCTTTAATCGAATCTGCCCAAGCAAGAAATGTCGGGTCATCCGGACAAATAATTATATATTCAAAATCCTCATCTAAAGCATCTGACTTATTTTTGTATTCGATAGCTGGTAAAACATTATCATTAACTATCGTACTTTGAAGAATAGGATCGAACCACCTGCTGCGAAGTCTCTCTTCACCAAAAGAACCATTGCCACCTATAAATCTTACATCGACTTTTAAATCCCTATAGACAATTAATTGTTTTGTAACTGGATTGTACTGAAAAGGTGTAATTCCCAGCTGAACAACATCAACTCCTCTTATTTCAGTTGGTTCTGAAATCAATACGGGTTCATTTGGATAAAATTCATTTGCACTATATATTTTTTCATTTTTCGTGTAGACTAATGGTCCGTCGTCATTTCCTTGTGGAATCCGAAAGGCAGGTGCAATTTCAATATTGTTGAAAACTTCTGTTCGCGATGCAACAATTTCAAATTGAGCTTCTGCACCGTTTGGTAGAGCAACGAAGCGCGATGTTCCCGGCAAATCCGGTGCGCCCTCATCGTTGGGAAGAAATACTCCCGGAATGTGAATTGATTTCAATACAGAACCATTTACATCAACGTCTTCCATTTGAAATTGCGTGATTGAAAAGTTCAACTGAACCCCGCCTGTATTTTCTGCAATCAAAGTGAAACCTGATTGACCCCAGCTATCACCGTAGTTTACAACTTGTGGTTTTGCAATAAATGATATAAAAAGAGCCAAGAAAGCAGGCAGTACAAAATTTTTACCAGCAAAAAGAGTAGATATTTTTTCCACTATATTCTCCCTTGAATAATATTACAGTCCGTCTGCAGATCAGATGCAACGTGATTTAAAATTTATGGCTTACCAGTAGTAATTAGAGAATGATTTTTTAGAAGTGATATAGAAATGCCCCTGCAGAAATTTTTAAGCATCCCCAATTCGCCCCGATTTATTATTAGTAAGCATCTTGATTATGTCAGTGAATGCATATGCGGCTGTCAATTGTTGCAGCCGTCATACAAAATTCGGCAAATAATTCTTTAAAGTAAATAGTTGTGTTACTTAATGTTGCGAATAAAAATTCAGCGAGACTTTAATTTAGTTTGTATGATAATGAGAATGGTTCGAAAAGAAAATAGAAAGCCACTCAATTGAGTGGCTTATTAGGAAAAATTACAGCACAGGAAATGCTAATTTAACCTGCACCTTATAAGTAGTAATTTTGTTATCGGAAACTGAAGCCATATGCTTTACAACTTCCAGTCCGGTTATTCCTTTAACCGATGCAGAAGCTTTAAGCAAAGCCTGCTGCACTGCATCATCAAAACTTTTTGAAGATATACCAATAATTTCAATTACCTTTACAGCCCCATCATTTATATGAGCCATTACGACCTCCATGTTTAATTAATTTAAAATCTTAGATTAATCTGAATAAAACTAAACTTCTTCTACCTTTGACTTTGCATTTCTCATTACTGAAGCAACTCCTTTTCTTAATGTATCCCTGCTCGCATAAAGCTGGCTGGTTCCAACAACTTCCTTATTGCCGGAAATAATGTTGAAGTAATACTTTTTACTCTTCGACTGTGAAATAGTGAATTTGGATTTGCTTGTAGCATTTCTTTTCACTGCATTTATACCATTTTTGCAAGCAACTTTTGATTTATAAGCCTGACTTTTTAAGATCGGCTGAGCATTTGCTGCTAAGAGTCTGAAGCGAAATTTACCTGCTTTATCTTTATAAATTTGATATTTAGAGTTAGGCATTAGTTCCTCCTTAAGTTAAGTAAAAATAATAATTTAAGATTATACCACAATTTAAAAATTTTTTGCTAAAAATGAATTTTTAGGAGGAAAAATTAATCACATGCCAGCCGACTGCATCCACGATTTGATAGGTAAGATACTATTGATAAAGTGAAAACCAATGCCTACTAATTCGTCTTTACCACAACCATCATAATATCATCATAATTATAGTAGTCAAGCTATAAATAGAATAATTTGAAAAATTGATGCAACAGATGGTGATCCAAGTAAGTAGAGGCAATTGAAGGAAACAAAAAAAGTAAAAATAATTTTAAATTAAAAAGACATTTGAATCTTAAAACATTTCAAGGACTTTATCGTAAATTTCCTGTAAAGTATCACTTCCTGTACGCAAGCTTCTTATTTTCAAATACAAAAGGATATTTTAAGATCGACTACAGTTGATTTCCACTTACACTAAATAATTACTCAAAACACAACTAAAATGGAAATTCTTCCTTATAATCAAATTTTTCAATAGGTACCTCTTCTGGCGGAATTTCAGCTGTTAGATGCTCTGGATTTCCTTCTATGTAGATCGCTTTGTATGGCTTTGTTGGACAGGCATACTCACAAGCCCCGCAACCGATGCAATATTCGTTTTTTATCTCGGGAATCTTCAAGTTATTTTCATATGGAACCATTCTTACGGCTTTGGTCGGACAATGCTCGGAACAAGCACCACATTCCTTCTTTTCAGTTTCAACTATACAATTGTCTTTTACGAAATAGGATTTGCCAAGCTGAATAAGCTTTTTATTTTCAGGCAGAAGATTTTCAAGAGCTCCGGTTGGACAGATTTCTGTACACCTGACACATTCATAATTGCAATAATTTGTAATGTAATCCATCCTCGGCTGTAAAAATCCCTTTAATCCATAATGGAGAATTGAAGGTTGCAATACCTGAGTAGGACAAACACTTACACAAAGATGGCAGCTTGTGCAAGTCGATGTAAAATGATCAATACTTTTTGATCCTGGAGGAGTAACCGCTGCCAATCGGTTTATTGCCACTGTTGATTCCTTTTCAGGAATTATTTGTATCTGCGTTAAACCTAAACTACTCAATGCACCAGCTATTGCATAAAGATCAAATAAAAATCGTCTCCGACTTCTACTGTAAACTTTTCCAAAATCCTGGGTGCTTCGGTTTCCGTTATAATAGTTAATCGCACTTGTTGGACAGTCTCTAATACAATTAAAACAGGCCACGCAACGTTCAAAATCAATTTCTTTTGTATCAGGATTTATGCATTCAGCTTTACATACAGTTGCACAATTTCCACAACTATCACATTCATTTTCACTGATTTTTATTTTGAAAATTGAAATCCTGGAAATTAAACCAAGCAAAGTACCTAAAGGACAGATAGTGTTACAGAAAAGTCTTCCCTTTTTTAAAGACATCAATATAAGAGTTGTAAGAAGGACTACTGAAAAAATAATAGCAGCTATACTAATCTCTTTAATATCTACTGGATATATAATATAAAGATCGGTTGATTCCAGCGCTAGTGCCAGCGCATTATTAAGCATTATAAGTAGCGGGCGAAAAAGACTTGTAAGTATTATTCCGAAATTACTGAATGGATCCAGTAATGCAATAAGAAATACACCGATCAACGGTATGGAAAGAACTGTGACTATTAGAATTGAATACCTAAACCAATTTAATTTTTTAGACCATTGATAAAAGTGTCCAGTATTTATTTTTTTGAAAATGTTAGAGACTGCATCCTGAAGCGTACCAATTGGGCAAACAGATGAACAGTACACCCTGCCAAACAGTATTGCCAAAATAATTATAATTATGAAGCCAATTGAAGTAAGTGCAAGCAAATCAATAAATTCTACCGCAGATGGAATAAACTGTAGATAGAGTATAACATCATAAATATTGGTTGGGAGAATTTCTATGAAATCGAGAAATAGAATTGAGGTAGAAATAAAAAACAGGAGTGAAACTATAACGCGGATTTTCTTGAGATATGCCAAAATCTACATTTAAAGAATAATTCTGTTGATGTTCAGTTTGCTTAAATCGATTTCTCCTATCTCCATATCTGATGCTATTTTCATATAGTCAATTTCATTGGGTTCGGAACCGAAGAGTTTTGCAGCTGCTGCATCTGCTGCAACAATATCGGCAGATACAATTTGTGATTTCAGAGTAACAACATCAGATTTAGAGACTCCACGTGGTCCATTTTTAGTCATTACATAATAAGCGTCCACTATATTTAAATCCGGTTTCCTGAATGACGCAAAATCTGCTATGCATTGATGCAGATCGTTTCTATGCCAGTACCATCTGTCCCATACGATTCCCATCAAATTCTTCATAGAAATAGTCAGATCAGCTGAGCTATGACTCTTTAATATGGGAACATTAATAAAAACATCACTTTCCAATATAAGTTCGTGCACTTTAGTTTTTCTAAGCCGCTTTCCCTTGGATACAGTCACTTCCTGAAAATATCTCTCACTGTTACCTGGAACTATCTTTCCGCCTGCGTCTTTTACAGCCCGCTCAATACCGCTCGTTGAATAGCACCTATTCCAATCATCACAGGTATGATCAAATACATATACATCCTTTGCTCCTACTTCTATACAATGCTCAACTATTCTTTTTACTAATATGGGATTGGTATTAGCGGCGCGTTCAGGAATAACATCCCAGCCAATGTTTGGCTTTACCACTACACTATCTCCCTTTTTCACAAATGCTTGCATTCCACCAAGTGATTTAATTGCCTGATCGAACATTAAGTGCGGTTCTCCGCCCTTTATTGCAATAAGATCATATTCTTTTGGTGTAAAAGCTAAAAGATCTGGAATTTTTCCAAAGGTAAGTGAAGCTGTGGTAAGGATTCCGGCTTTAATAGTTTGATTTACAAATTCTCTTCTTTTCATAATTGGTTTTATCGGAGTTGACTTAGAGAATTATATCTTTTATTAAAGATAATAAAAATCAAATCGAATTACATCTTTATACAAAAATTATTACTTTTAAAGTGAATTTATTTATTAAATAAATAGGACGCTAATGGAAGGTGTGCTGAAAAATGTCTCCCAAAGTAAGGCTAGAGTATTAATATTTGATATAATTGCTATAAGCTTTATTTACCTAATCCCTACTTTTTCACACATAATTAATTTTCCAGTTTATTATCTGGACCCAATGAGATTAATGGTTTTCCTGGTTGTTATCCATACGGATAAAAGAAATTCATATCTTATTGCCGCAACATTGCCATTGGTATCTTTTTTCATCTCGTCACATCCGGATCTGCTGAAGTCAATTACTCTGAGTGCAGAATTAATGATTAATGTCTGGTTGTTCTTTGAGCTTTCGAGAGTTATCAAAAATAAATTCGCTCCAACAGTTTTTAGCATTATTATTTCTAAAGCAGTATATTATTTATTGAAGTACATATTACTATCAAGCACATTACTCTCTGCAAATTTCATCTCCACACCCTTGTTTTACCAACTCATTGTTATATTTATTATCAGTTCATATGCGTTTATTATGTTACCCCAAGGTAAATCGATTGATAAATAAGGGTAAATAAAAAATCTCTGTCGAAAAATATTGTCAAAGTATTAATGTTTGGTGTATGCCAAGTAATTAATTATTTGTCCCCTGAGAGCTCCATACGTGCGATGCAAAGCACTTTTTTATTAAAGTTGAAATATATATAGATACTCCAAGTTGTAGGAATTATTGTTCAGTGAAAGTGCCGAATTTACAGAAGCCAACGTTACTGGACTTTAGGTAGATAATAGTATTCGTTTTACTTTACTTTTACCACCACCATTGTCATATCATCATTTCAGAAGTAGTTAGTTACTTATATAACAAGAAGTTAACATTTCAGGCGCAACAAAAACGCAACAAATTTACTTAGAGATAAGTAAAGATTATACTAAGAGATGCAAGTTGATATAAGATAAAGGTGGCACTAAAAAAGCCCTTGCTACCCTAAGTATAGCAAGGGTGATGAGATACTGCTTCTTTAAATAATTACTTCATTAGAATCATTTTCCGTGTACTTACAAAATCGTTAACACTCATTTTATATATATACACACCACTAGATAAATTTGAAGCATCGAAACTAACTTCATACCTACCTGCTTGTTTTTGTTCATTAATCAACAGTGATACCTCGTTACCCAGCACATCATATACTTTCAATATTACTAATCCAGCATCAGGGATCTTGTACTTTATCACTGTTGATGGATTAAATGGATTTGGGTAATTACTATATAGCTCGTAGGTCAGCACTTCTCCTAACTCTGTGCCTCGCTTAAATAAGATAGATCCTTCAGGCACTATTCCTGCAGCAATTGTCTGCTGATTGTTTACGCTTTCTGCAAGATCTTTTGCCAATTCATCATTAGTATCATCTCCATCTATGATTAAATCTGAGCAGTATTGTATTACATCTCCTACATCCCTTCCATCTTCTGTTACAACTGTATATTGTCCTACTTTTCCTGATACCATATTCATTATCAATGCTGCCAGGTGTTGTTTTGCTCTATCGACCATTGGATGATTACCTTTTAAGCTTAACACTCCCTGCCAGTCCTCAAATGTTGTATATGTTGTGTATAGATCGTAATGTAGTGTGTAGTGTTGATGAACCAGATCAATGTAATCCCACAGATCCTGTTCTGTTTCCTGGGCATTACCTCTTCCTCTTACATATACATCAAACTGATGTTTCCAGTATCCTTTACTTCTTGCTGCATTTACTACTACTATTTCTGTAAGATCAAAGTTTACTATGCTGGTTTCACTTGAAAGGACTGTTGTCTGCTTTGGATTCTGATCTACAATGTATCCTAATGGCTCTACTATCATTACCTTGTAGTCTCCTGTTGGAACATCTGCAAATGAATAATCTCCATTTTCATCTGTATATTGATCATCAAACTCTGCTAATGGATCTTCATTTATATCAAGCAACTTAACTGTTACATTTTTCAATTTTACTCCGTTAGATGAAACCATACCGTTAATAGCCCCATAACTCAAACAAGGAGAATAAGTTGTTGTTCCTGAGTTAACTGTAAAATTATCGTAATAGGTTGTGTAAGTATGAAAAGCATTATAACTTGAATTATGCAAGTATAGTATTGCAGGTTGATCAGAAGCAATAACGGATCCCAGATCTTGCCATCCCAATCCAAAATCATATTTAGCATAAAGGGTGGATCCTGTTCTGATTAAACGATATTTGCCATTTGTGGCATCTGAATTTATACGTGCTGGTTCGTAAGGAGGTATATTCTTCCAAAACCAAAGCTGGTCCTCGGCTGCATTAGAAGGATACGGAGAACCTAAAGGAAATCTTATCCTCACCATATGATATTGTGAACTACCTAACAAAACACCAAATACTGCTCCGCTGATATAGCCTGCTATCGGATCACTCCATCCCACTCCTATTTCAAATTCGACCTGAACATCAAAATCACCTAAAAATTCATACTTTGTTTTCATTATTGCATTCGAGGTTGCAGTATCTCCATCAAGTGAAAGAATTGCCCGGTTGTTTTGACTTACTGTTCCATTTCCAGAACTACCAATGAACCACTTACATTCATCGATAGTTGTTCCATCAAATGTATCACTTATATCTGTGACTCCTTCATTAAGAATAAAATTAACTGAATTAGTACCACTCGGTAGCAAAGTGGTTACTATTGGATTTTCATTTGCGTGATATCCTAATGGCTCTACTATCATTACCTTGTAGTCACCTGCAGGAACATCAACGAAAGAATACTCTCCATTTGAATCTGTTATTTGGTTGTCAAATCCTGCAGTCGTTCCTGTAATATCAAGCAGTTTAACAGTAACATCCTGTAAGCCTATCCCATTCATAAGTACTGTGCCAAAGATTTCACCTCTTGCCTGCGTTGAAGAGTAAACTTGGAGCTCATTCAAATGTGCCCAATGATGACCACTGGGTATCGTCACTTTCACATATCTCATTTCTAAATTAGGATCAAGATATATGTCATCTACATTGTCAGTTGTATCCCCGGGAAAATCTGTGGGATCATCCCATAATATCCCAGTCTGGATATGATACCAATTTATGTTATCTATACTATATTCAAGGATATAATCAACATAATGAGTTGAGTCATAAGCTGGATGATTTGGTCCTTCAAGATAAATTCGCTCTACACTGTATACATCCTCTAGATCCACCATTATCCAGTGTGGATTTTGTGGTGTTCCTTGGGAAGGTGCAGACCAAATAGTACTACTTAAACCATCTACAGCCGAATGTGGACCATATGTTTCAAACGGATGATAGCTTGCACTTGCCGTGGCAGGTTTGTTAAGAGCAACGTTTGTGCTGGCATTGGCGTTAAGTGTGAAGACAAAAAAAACTAGTACTACCATCTGTAAAAACAGTCGTAATTTAAAAGTCATTTTAAAAAGAAAATAAAAACTGAATAAGTTTATCACAGTAGCCCTCCTTCAAATTATTTTTAATTAAAAATGTTGCCTACAATTGTAAAGTGAAAACTCTTTCTTACCTCCTTTCTTGAGAATTTACTTTTATTGCATATGCTATACTTTTAAGGATCTATTCAATTGATAAAATATTCTTGGGAAATATTTACATTTTTGATAAGTAATGTCTTCTGCCCTCAGTTAGATTTACTTAACTCTACTCCTTGGGAAAAGCACAATATATTGGAAGGAAGAAAAGAGAACCGTATTCTACACGTTTCTCCTAAGGGTAGAACAATATGTACTAAAATAATTGTTTTTACTTTACCCTAATAGCAATGGTTTGTATGTGGCAAGTGATAAATGCTTTGAGATAATTCAGCATCTATTCTAATTTCAATTTTAAGCAAAAAAACACCGCCTCAACTAAGGATTTCTTAAAGAACTTTGCGAAAAGGTATTCAGATATGGGCTGGAGATTATTTAAATAAAACCCTTGCCAACTAATGATGGATGCTATTATAATTTTTAGTTTGACAAGGGCTACTTCTATGTCTCCCCAATATAGGATAATATTATTTTTGTTTAACGAACAATCGAAAAATTCTGTTAACTAATCCTCAAATAATTTATCTAATGCTCGTTTCTCTTTTTTTAGACTAACTAAGTGGACTATCGAAAATAATGCTACACCTAAAGTCACTATAGCTAATAAATAAATAATTGTCATCTGCGGCCCTCTAATTATTTACAAATATATATTAACAAGCTAAGTGCCATAAAATTGCTATGTACTGTGTGTTTTTTAGAACCAGATGTACATTTATGCGAATAATTTCTATTTGATGTGTTTTATAATTAAACATAAAAAACCCCCACCAACTTTCATTGATGGGGGCTTTGAATATTCTCTCACTCTATTTCATCAAAATCATTTTCTTAACAGATACAAACTTATCTGCCCTTAACTCATAGATATACATACCAGTAGCCACGGTTCTTGCATCC
>JABDPB010000045.1 GCA_013042995.1 Ignavibacteriaceae bacterium
GTCAGGCCCGTGTAATCGAATAACAGTGAGATTCTTTATGTAACCCTTATTCTTAATATGAGTGCCCACAACTGGTGGCATATAATATCCCTCTAATAAAACAGGAGCAACATTTAATTCATTCAAGAATTGAAAGTAAGATGTATTAAGATAATTTGGATTTCTAATTTCTATTCCAATCTGGGGAATGTTCCCTTCTAGCTTATTAAAAAAATCATAAAATCTACTCTGAAATTCTTTTAATGATTTCATTTTTAGCTTGTTCAAATATTCAAACTGAAAGATCAAACAGCCAACGTTATCTAACAAACCTTCAATAGATTTTAAGAATTGACTAAATAAATCTACTGATAAAAAATAAGGATTTGGCTTTAGATCATCATCTTTATTCTTTTTATAAAAATGGGTTAGCGTAATTGAGTTGGGAATTTTAATAGTAAAAAGAAAGTCTTTAGAGATGGAATTTTTATAGGCTTCAACAACGCTTTTTCTTGGAAGAACAATTTTCTGATTTTCGAAAAGGGACCAAAACCATTGATCAATTTCTACTGTGTTATACTTTGATGAATATTCCTTTAAGTAGTTGAATTGTGGAGCATCGGAATAAACCAATCCGCGCCAAGAATCGTATTTCCAACTGCACGTGCCTATGCGAACCATTTAATTCAGAATGGTAATTTTTTGCGATTTGAAAGAACACTATCTGCTAAGGCAAGCGAATCTGCTAATTCAAATTCGTTTTCGAATATCACATTTCCATTTTCATCAAACTGTTTCCACCATCCAACACGATTTCCTTTGTGATAGCTACCCTCTTCTTTTAACTGACCACTGGGATAGAACCAAACCCATCTTCCTTCCGGTTGATCTTCGACAAAATAACCTTCAGATTCAATACTTCCATCCAAATAAAAGTATTGCCACTTATCTACGTTTTTATTGCTATCTATTTTTCCTTTAATCTGAGGTGTTCCGTCCTCATAGTAGAATAGAAATTCGCCATGCTTAATTCCGTTTACAATATCGTATTCAATAATATTACCATCGATTCTTGCTCTTTCTCTTCCAGTAAATGGAATATCACTTCCCTTTTTATAAATTATTCCATCTCTATTAACCAATTCACTTTCAGGAATATCGTTCTTTTCGCACGCAAGAGAAATGATAACTAGAACTGCAAAAGCAATTCCCAAAATTAATTTTCTAAATACATTTCTATTAGTTGTTAATCTCATTCTAATACTATTAAGTTTATTTTAAATTCTTTTTAGCAGATTGTCATAAGTCGTTAAAATTTTCTTTTTTGTTTCCATCAATTCCTGTGATATAACTTTCACTTCACCAAGCACAGGCATAAAATTTGTATCTCCGTTCCATCGCGGAACAATATGAAAATGAAGATGTTCTTTGATCCCTGCACCACCAGCTCTGCCGAGATTTAGTCCCATATTAAAACCCTGCGGTTTATAAATTTCCTCCAAAACAAGTTTGGCATATTTTAACTGCTCCATCATCTCAACAGATTCATCTTTCGTAAGTTTCTCAAATTTCCATTCATGGCGATTTGGAACAACCATTAGGTGACCATTATTGTAGGGATACAAATTTAAAATTGTGTATGTAAATTTTGCTTTATAAACTACAAGCGTTTTTAAATCTTCGATCTGGTGGTTTAAAGCTTCGCAAAATATACATTGATTATTTGCCTGTTCCTCTTTAAAAGATTCAATATATTGTGAGCGCCATGGAGACCAGAGATTTTTCATATTCCCAACAAAAAAATAGGCGGATTAAAATCCGCCTGAAGTTAAACTGCTAATTATTTTAATTTCCTTCTTCTTTAGATTTTTTATACTCTTCGATTACTTTTTGCTCAATTTCTTTTGGCATTTCTTCATAATGATCAAAATTACGTTTGTGTGTTCCTCTGCCCTGTGTTAAACTTCGCAGATGTGATGAATATTTATACAATTCAGCAAGGGGAACATGTGCTTTTATTATTTGAAAATGCCCATCGGAATCCATTCCCAAAATTTTTCCTCTCTTGCTGGATATATCACCCATTACATCGCCCATGTAATCTTCCGGAACTTTTACTTCAACTTCATAAATAGGTTCAAGCAACACAGGTTTTGCCTCCTGAAAACCCTTTCTAAAACACATACTGGAGGCAATCTTAAATGACATCTCATCTGAATCAACATTATGATACGTGCCATCAAAAAGGGTTACTTTTACGTCAACCACATTATTCCCAGCTATGACGCCTTTTGCCATTGTTTCATTTATTCCTTTTTCAACTGCAGGAATAAATCTACCAGGGACTACACCTCCAACAATTGCATTAACAAATTCAAAACCTTTGCCTCTGGGCAGTGGTTCCACTTTAAAGTGAACATGTCCATACTGCCCTCGTCCACCAGACTGTTTCTTATGTTTGTATTCAACATCATTAATGGAGGCCTTAATTGTTTCCCTGAAAGGGACTCTTGGTTCAACTAAATCTACACCCACTCCGTAACGGTCTTTTAACCTTTTAACAGCAAGTGAAAGCTGCATCTCACCCTGACCCGCAATAATCGTTTGAGAAATTTCGGCATCGTAATTAACTTTGAATGAAGGATCTTCTTCGTGCAAAGTATGCAATCCGGTTCCAATTTTATCCTCATCGCCTTTAGCTTTTGCAACTATTGCTGCTCTTATAACTGGTTCTGGAAATTCAATAGGATTAATAATCACAGAATAATTTTTTGAGGCAAGTGTATTATTAGTATGAGTATCCTTCAGTTTAACAACGGCGCCTATATCACCTGCAACAATTTGTGATACTTCTTTCCTGTTGTGTCCATTCAATATAGATATCTGATTAAGTCGTTCTGTTTTGTTGTTAGCCTCATTGATTAAATCCATTCCTGTGCTAATTTTACCGGAATACACTTTGAAGAGAGAAAGTTCACCAACATGCTGTTCAGAGATAGTTTTGAATATAAACATAACCGGTTCACCATTAGCATCAATTTTGACTTCAACGTCTTCATTTTTTTCAGCTAGTTTCGCTTTTGCAGTCCCTCTTTCTAAGGGAGATGGAAAATAATTTACTGCAAAATCCAAAAAGTTATCTACTCCAATAGCTTTTGTTGCACTTATAGCAAACGCAGGGACAAAACTTCCATTTATAATTGCAGACTTTAAGCCGTTCTGCAAATCTTCATCTGAAAGGTTTCCTTCTTCAAAATATTTATTCATCAGTTCTTCAGAATTCTCAGCAACTTTTTCAACTAGTTGGGTTCTCAGATCTTCCGCAGTTGTTTTTAATTCATCCGGAATATCAGCTTCTGTTACTTTCCTGCTACCTGGTTCACCATAATTATATGCCTTCATCTTTATCACATCAACAACAGTATTATAATTTATTCCCTCTGAAACAGGAAATGTAATAACTGTTACACCGCTATTAATTCTTTCCTTAGCTTTTTCAATAGTTTCATTAAATGATGAATGTTCGTTATCAACTTTATTGATAATAATAGCAGAAGGCAAACTGTATTCTTTAATAAATTCATTCGCAACTTCTGTTCCAACCTCGATTCCTTCAGCTGATTTAACCAACAAAACAGCAGTATCACATACTTTTAATGCACTTTTGACATCGCCCACAAAGTCCGAAAAGCCAGGTGTATCTATTATATTTGCTTTAACATTTTTCCATTCCAAATGCATTAATGAAGAAGAAATTGAAATTTGTTTATCTATCTCATTAGGTGAGTAATCTGAAACTGTATTTCCCTCTTCTATTTTTCCAATTCGATTAGTTTCTTTTGCATTAAAAAGTAAGACTTCTGATAGTGAAGTTTTACCGCTGCCACCGTGACCAACTAACGCAATATTCCGTATTTCATCGGAAGTATATTCTTTCAATTAAGCCCTCCTGGGTATCTATATTTTAGAAATGAAGTACTATTTTTTAAAGTGGTTTAAAAAAGTATTTACTCCGTTTGATATCGCCTTAAAATTATTAAGAATCTTATTTACCGGATCTTCAATCCCCCATCTAATCTTTTCTCCAAGTTCAAGATATTTATCAACCTGCTCTTTAACACTTCCAACTATTCGTTTCGAAACTTCAATTTGTGTTGAAGCTGTGTTACTCATTTCAGAGAATTTATTCGTGAGTTCAGATAATGAAGAAATGAGCGGGAAGAGCTTTCCAGTTAAATCATCTATAGTATTTTGCACCTGGTTAACTGATTTTGTTAGTTTACCAAGATAAATGATTAAAGCAATACAAAGTAAAGCAGCCATTATTAAAACTATGGCTGTTAGTATTTCAATTAGTGTCATTGGTAAAAACTATTAACCGGATTTTTTAGTTTCTTTATATGCATCAACACCGGCTTTAATAGCAGATTTGATCTGATCCTTTTTCTGATCCACTGATTCTTTTCCTGTGCTGATATAGTCCGTACTTTTACCTTTAGCATCATTAAATAGCTTTTCTGCATCCTTTAAAAGCTGATCGCTTTTATCTTTCGCGTCTTTAATCAATTTTTCAGATCTCTTTTTACCATCATTAATCAGATCAATAGCTTTGTCCTTGGCTTCCGAAATATACTTTTCAGCTTCGTCAAGATATTCATCGCTCTTATCTCTTATATCTTTTCTAAGCTCCTTGCCGGATTTTGGAGCATAAAGTAATGCTAATGCAGCGCCAAGAGCACCACCGGTTAGCAAACCGACTAGCATTCCTTTTTTAAAATTTTCTGCTTGTCCCATATTCGTCTCCTTTCGTTATTAATTGAAGAAGAAATATAGTAACGAAATGAGTGAAAATCAAGGAAAACAGCACAAATAAGCCGTTTTTTATTAAATCTTTGAGTTCGAAGAACAGTGACGTTTGCTCAGGATATAATTTATTGTTCTGCGAGCTTTATTTTGAATCCATTTCAATTCTATTGATTAAATCTCCATCCAAAACTTATTCAGATGACTCATTAGAATCAACAGAAATTTTACCATATCTTTTTTGATAGAATAATACACTTATTATTCCTACTAAAACAGCAAACCATAAGGTTACAACCCTCACTATAAAAGTTGTTGTTACCGCAATATCCTTCGAGACATTTTTCTGTATCAACAAAAATGTTAAAGATCCTTCAGTTATACCTAAACCACCAGGTAGCATTGAAATTGCACCTACAATGGTTGAAAAGCTATAATTGAATGAAGCCCAAACAAGTCCAAAATCAATATTAAAATTTAAAAGAATTAGATAGTAACCTACACACTCAAATCCCCAAGCAATTAAACTGACTAATGTCATTGAAACTAGAGACACAGGCTTTAAAAGGAGATAAGAACTCTCATAAGCTGAATGAATATTCGAAAGATATTTTTTAAAATATTTGATTTTTTCAAGTTGACTAAGCAGCCGGATTGAAAGATTTTTATTACTAATCAGAACGATTAAAAGAATAAAGAACACAGAAATTCCAATTGTTAATTCTCCTCCAATATCATAAATAAATGCACCTATCAAAGCTAAAATTAAAAGTGAAAGAAAATCTGTGAGCCTTTCTGCAAGTACTATTGGAGCTGTTTTGCTTATAGAGACATTAGTGATTTCTTTCACTAGTAATGATTTTAAGATCTCACCAAATTTCCCAGGTGTAACACTCATAACTAATCCAGACATAAAAACAGAGAGTGAATCTCTCTTCTTCATTTTTACTTTAATTATGCTCAGGTAATAATCCCACTTAAAAAATCGAAACAGATAGTTTAAAAAGGAAAGCACTAATAACGGAGGAAGTAACAACCAGTTGAACAATGCAAAAGCTTTCAGTACCTGATTGAAATCAGCATAAACTGTAAAGGCTAAATAAAGCACTCCGCCAATAATTATTGACAACAGTATTTTTTTCTTTAGTTTATTTATCAATTCAGGAAATTTTTCTTAATGAATCGTAGAGCTTTGTGAGTGGTAAACCAACAACATTATAGTAGCAGCCATTAATTTTTTTAACAAATACAGCTCCAAAATCATCCTGAATGCCATAGGCACCCGCTTTATCCATGGGACTTCCGCCTGAAACGTAATCTTTAATTTCATCTTTTGATATTTTTCTGAACTCAACTATTGTTTTTTCAAAGTCCAATTTTTTCGAATTGGTTATTGTGTTTACAACACATATACCGGTGTAAACTGCGTGTGTCTTGCCGCTAAGCAAAGACAGAAATTCTTCTGCTTCTTTTTTATTTTTTGGTTTACCGATTACTTGTTTGTTTAGAACAACTATTGTATCGGCAGTAATTATAATTCCCTCTTTAACTTTAGACTTTGCAATCTCCATTTTCTCCATTGCAAGTCTTTCAACACAAGCTGCAGGATGTTCGCCATCGAGAATTTCTTCTTTTAATTTAACTGAAAATGATTTGTACTTAATTCCAATTTGTTTTAGAAGTTTTCTTCTCCTTGGAGATTTTGATGCAAGAAAAATCGGTAGTGCAGTTTTAATCATTTATGCTTTTTATTTCTATTCCAGGAAAATAATGTTCAAGTATTTCATTGAAGTCCCAGCCTTTTCTGGAAAGTGAAATTGCACCGTACTGGCATAATCCAACTCCGTGTCCAAATCCGTTTCCTTCAATCTTAATAACATTTTTAATTAATGATATATCGAAGAAAGTACTCCATAAAATTCTTTTATTATTTGCAGTCCTTATTACACTTCTAATTTGGTTTCCATAAATTGAAATTTTTATTTCATCACTATATTCATCAATTAATTCAAACACCATTTCT
>JABDPB010000046.1 GCA_013042995.1 Ignavibacteriaceae bacterium
AACTGGAAAGACTTTTGATTATGAACACTTTGAAGGAAGCATAAGTATAAATGATATTGATGAGGTAAGAATTGATAAGTACGATATTTCCGCAACTATTGTTTTGATTTTAGCAATTTTTGCTGCAATAGCTGCTATTGGGGCTATTTCTGGAAATTGGGTTGAAGATTTAAGTGAGCAACTAAATGAATAAATAAATTAGAGATTTTATTCTTTCTTCTCATTTTTTCTAAAGACTAAAAGCCTTGCTTACCGGCAGGCAAGCAGGAGATTTTGTTAAAACAATAGTATGATTTTACTTAAATAACATTAATGAGGGGTAAATGAAAAATAAGATATTAATAAGTTTTCTAGTTGTTACTTTTCTAAATTTTATTGGCTGTTACAGCATGCAATCTATTTCCAAAGGAAAGCTTCTATCACAGGAAAACAACAGTAAAATTGAAGTGCAGACAACAGGTAATAAAACTTATGTGTTTGAGCCTAATAGCTATCAAATAGAAATTGATTCGATAAATGGAACAGGTATTATGGATTACAATGATAGCTACGAACAGTTTAAAGGGAAGATTCCGTTGGATGACATAACTAAAATAAAACGTGATACATATAGTAGTTTGAGGACATGGTTATTGATCGGTGGCATATCATTAGGTTTAGCAATATTGCTTGTCCCAGTAGTAATAGATGCATCTAAAAAGCATGTGGCATCGTCCATTAACATTAAATAAAGATCTATAAAGTAAACTTAAATGTTTGTTACTACTTTCAAAATGGTTACAAAGGGGAGATTTCATCGAAACAAAGAAAATGATTGTATTAAAATAAAAACAAGGGAGGCAGAAATGAAAAATCAAAAGTATTTTATACTTGTTTTTGTTCTTTTGGTTAATGCGCCTTTTGTTTTTGCACAACAGGATGAAACTATTATTGTTAGCCCGTTTATTGGTGATGAACTCGACAGAGTTGAACGAGATTACTTCCAACTCTTTCCCAAGATTAAAGGTTTTAAGGAAGCGACATTTTTCCTTAACTCTGATAGTACCCTAAAGGTCTCAATTGTTTATGAGAAGGATGGAGATTTTAGGGATACAGTTTTGACAAGTTATAGAAACTTAAAACAAGTTCAACTACATATTACGAATTTCGTTCAATTTCAAATTAATGATATTGAAAAGCAACATCGGGGAGAATTTGGTGTTTACACCTTAGCGGATAGAAGTGAGGTTAGTGGTGAATTACTTTCAGTAAGGCGGAATTCTATCATAATTTTAAATATGACTCAAAAATCTTACATGGATAATGAGAAAAATCTATTGACTATAGAAAAAATCGAAGAAGATGATTTAAATAAAATCCATTTCAAGAATAATAAATGGAATCTAGCATATATCATTTACCCAGTGGTTGGAATGACAGCAGGTATAATTATTGGGGGCAATATCGGACAAAAATCAGAAGATTCTGAGTACGGCTTTCTACTAGGAATTCCAATGAAAAAGAGCACCGTTACATCCGCGATGTTAGGTGGTCTGATTGGTGCGCTCATTGCTTTACCTCTTGCTTTTATTTTCCCAATTGAAATCGGATCTGATAATATATTTGAAACACCATTTAGCAAAGATGATATTGAAGGATTAAGAGAAAATGCAAGATATGAAAATGAAGAGCCTTATTACTTACAAAAATTAAAGTGAGTTCTGAGAAGGTAAAAATGAAAAAGCAGATTTATTTAATTCTCAATTTTGTTCTTTTAGTTGATGCTTTTTTTGTTTTTCCACAACAGGCTTAATTGTTACACTTGCATTAATTGGTGCTGCAGTAGTTGGAATAATTTTAACAGTAAGCATTCTAGGGGCTTTAACTCCTGATAACTTAGAAGGAGAAAAATATGAAAAATTTAATAGTAACATTAATTTTTACAGGAACAGTATTTGCACTGAAACCAGATAGCTTAATCCAAATATACCCAGGTATTGGAGATACATTATACTTTTTCGATCGTGCTTACATAAGTCTGTATCCAGAAGTAGAAAATTTTAAATCAGCAGTTTTTTATATCAGAGACAAGGAACAGTTTATTAGTGAAATTCATATTTCCAATGATGATAGCAATTATGTGGTAACACGAATTCAAAATCAGCGATCGTTGGATAGTATACGTACTATAATAAGCAAAGTTGACTATGCAAATAATCTCCTTATGAGCGAATGGCATGATATAACATTAACAACTACAGATGGACGTGTAATTAGCGGTGATCTTAGTATGTTCGATGATACATACATTTATATCATCGCAGAAGATGTTCGTGCGGATCACATTGGCAGAAATCCCTATAAAATTCCTTATACACAAATTAGTACTCTTGTATTGGAAGGTAGTTCAAACTTTTTAACAGGAATGTGTATAGGAGGAGGTGCGGGTACATTATTGGGGGTGATTATTGCACTTGCCGTGGGAGAAGATCCGAAGACTACAGACAATTCATTAAAAAACTGCGGAGCAAATTTAGGTGAAGGTGTTAGTGCTGTAGCAATTGGCTTGGGTATAGCACTTGCTGGTGTTACAATCGGCGCAATTGTCGGTGCAAGCACTTCTACGGATGATGAGGTTATCACATTTGAGTCTGAATTAGACCTATTAAAATTGAAAGGACACGCTGGATATTTATTGGATAAAGATAGTAGAAAAACAATCAATTACTTTGATATACATTAAGAAAACTTAAACCAGATAAGATTTAAGTAATGATAAAAAAATCTTTTATTGGCTTTATGGTTTTAGCAATACTAAACCTAATCGGTTGTTATTCATTTCAATCAGTTAGTCCGGAATCATTTAATGAATCCATAAGCATGGATGGTAGTGCATCCATTGAGTTAGTGACCAAAGATTATTTTGAATACAGATTCGACCGATTCTCATATAAAGTTAAAAATGATACTATAACAGGTAATGGGTATGTTCTTCAATTAAATGACGAAGTGCCCTTTACTGGTAAAATTGCATTTGAAGATATTATTAATTTGAATGTTGAAAAATTGGATGGGGTTGCTTCATTTGGACTGGCTTTTGGTGTTGCAATAATTGGATTAATACTGGTATTTGTCATTGAATTTAATAAAAATATAAATTGATTGAGAATCAGTAAATGGCATTGTGTCTCAAAAATAAAATGGAGGAGTTATGCCATACAAAATAAGATTTATCATAGGTTTATCAACTTCATTACTCATATTTCTATTAACCAACTGCAAAACAACGCAAAGACTCTATTTACAGGATGTTGAAGTAATCGGACCGATCAATCAAGCGCCAATTCACATTACAGATAGTACAGAGACACCTTCCGTCACTTTATCAATGCGATTTTCTTATAACCCGCAAAATGAAATTAAAGCCGTAACAGCTGGTACTCCACCTGTAAATTCGCAGGGTTTTTTTCAGGTAGATACATTCTACAATAATGATGGAACTATCACTTATAGAAAAACGCCTGGTGCAAACATTTATCAATTAGAGTATCAAAATCTAACCTGGAATTTTGCTACTGTAACAGCTGGTCTTGATTTCGACTTTAAACTTACTCAAAGCTTTGCACTGTTTGGTGGCGTTAATTATGCTGGTGGGAATAACAAATCAACTTTCGGTGGTACTGCAGGATTAGGTGTATTCGGAGCAGGCAGTGGGGTGGCGTTTCGTTTGGATGCAGGGTTGCATATTCAATCAATCAATTACGATGCATTCACAATTGCTGAAATTACAGAAACAAGTTTATTTAGTTCTTCTGAGGAGTATGTAATATTCTATCACGATATAGATAAGTCAACTCACTTCGATCCGTTTGCAAATTTTACTTTTAATTCAGCAAAAAGAGATTGGTTAATAAATTTCTTTCTAAATGCAGGCTACAGTGTTCAGACATTGATTGATTTTGATCCTAAGACAGTAGACTATGATTGGTATTTCTTCCCCCCTTTTATTTATAATACAACTACCACATACGATTACCGTGGAGAAACAACGGCAGGCTTCGCTCATTTTACGCCTGGTATATATTTCAATTTAGCAGAAAAAAGCAGGATACTTTTAGGTGTAAGGTTTTATTTTGAAACACAGCTAAAAAATGCCACAAAACAAACATTTATTCTTCCATTATTGCAGGTGGATTTTAGCTTTTAATAATTCTAAATGGCTAATTATTTCTATTTTAAGACGATTTGTAAGATTGTAAATTTTTACAACTCTTTTACATTTCTCTGACAACTCCCCCCTTTTTCTTCGCTAATCTTCAAGTGAGATTTTTAATAATCCTGATAATAAGATGCAGAACAACACAATTATAAATAAAATAATAATAGTTGCTGGAGCTTCGGGTGGAATTGGCGGCTCAGTTGTTAAGGAATTATCTAATCTGTGTGCAAATGTAATTGCGGTTTACAATCAAACTCATCCCGATTTTAAAGTCGATAGAAATATTTCACTTATAAAAGCTGATTTATCTAAATCTGAAGAGTGGGAGAGAGTTCTTGATTTTGTTTCTCAAAAATACGGAAAGTTAGACGCGCTGATTAATTGTGCAGGCATTCTAATTCCAGGAGATTTCTTAAATCAATCTGAAAAACAAATAACTAAAATGATAAACACAAATTTTACGTCCACAATTATTGGAACACAAAAAACACTTCAGCTAATGAATAGGCAGGGATTTGGGCACATAATAAATATAGGTTCCCTCGGAGGAGTAATTCCTATGCCCTACTCATCAGTTTATTCAGCAACTAAATTTGCCCTTCGCGGATTCACTCACTCACTATCACAGGAACTAAAAGGCTCTGAGGTTAAAATCAGCTTAATTT
>JABDPB010000056.1 GCA_013042995.1 Ignavibacteriaceae bacterium
GATCCCGACAATGAGAATGTTTCAAATAGAAACTTTAATGAGATTATTCTCGAGAAAAGCAAAGCTGATTTTAAGAATTTTCTTAAAAAAGTTTTTAACTCTACAGAAGAAAAGCAAATGAGAACTACCCTGTTGGGGTTTGATGGTGGTTCGCATAGTCCACTGCTAATTGCAAAACATTCCAATTTTCCAGATTTAAATGAAAAAGTTTGTGTGTTATCCGTAGTTGATATAACCGGAATAGAATTAAAAAATGAAATGAGTAAGCGATCGGAACTTAGGTTTGAAAATATGGCTAATACTGCGCCTGTAATGATCTGGATAGCTGATGTTGATGGACTTTTTAGTTTTATAAATAAAGTCTGGCTCGATTACACCGGTAAAACTGTGGGTGAACAATTAGGAATGAATTGGTTAAAAAGCGTGCACGAAGAAGATCTTGAAAATCTATTAGCCGTTTATAAAAGTGCATTCAAATCAAAAGAACGTTTTTCTGCAAAATTTAGATTTGAAAGAATGAATGGCGAATACCAGTGGATGCTGATTAATGGATCGCCCAGAGTTAACAATCAGGGAATTTTTTCCGGTTTTATCGGATCGTGTATTAATATCAATGAACAGATAAAAAATGAAGAAAAAATTAAAGAAATAAACTTTCAACTTTCCGAAAGCAACACCACTAAAGATAAATTCTTTTCTATTATCTCACACGATTTACGGGGCCCGCTTGGAGGACTAATGCAGCTTCTTGAAATACTTGATTCTGACTACGATTCACTTGAAGAACAGGAGAGGATTAAGCTTATTTCTGATTCTGCCGTTTCAGCAAAAGGAACCTATAATTTAATGGAAAACCTGCTTGATTGGTCTAGAGTTCAAAGGGGTAAAATTGAATACGAGCCTGAAAGATTAAATCTTTTACAATTAACTAATGATACCGTTTCTTTATACGATCAAAATATAAATAGTAAAAACATAGGTTTAAAAAATAATATTCAAAGAAAAATTTCTGTTTTTGCGGATAAAAAAATGAGCGAAACAGTTTTACGGAATCTGATTTCCAATGCAATAAAATTCACTTATCCAAGTGGTACCATTTCAATCGAGAATGAAAAAAAGAATGATTATGTAGTAGTGAAAATTAAAGATAAGGGCGTTGGTATAAATAAAGAAGATATTGCTAATCTGTTTCGTTTGGATGTAAGTCATTCAACTAAAGGTACAGAAAACGAATCGGGAACTGGTCTTGGACTTATTCTTTGCAAAGAATTAGTTGAACGGCAGGGAGGAAAAATTTGGGTTGAGAGTAAAATTAATGAGGGGTCTACTTTCTATTTTACAATACCACTAGCGTTATAATTTAATTCACACTCCATTCGCTTGCATTTTTAACTAAACCTAAAATTGAAAATCCTATTTTTGATATTTGTTTGTTGTATGCTATTATATTATCGAACCAGTACAAAAATGTAACCGGCTCGTCTTCTTTGAATATTTTCTGTAACTTTTTATAAAGTTTAATCTTTTCCTTCTCTGATAGTTTTTCTTGAAGCTGTTCTAAAATCCTATCTTTTTCTTCGCTTTGAAAACTGGAAAAATTTAAAAATCCAACTTCCGGATCGGAGTTCCAGTATGGATTTAAATCCACGGGAACGGGAATAGTCCATCCTGCCATCCAAGCATCAAATTGACGGTTAAATAATCCATCTATAAATACTCCTGTTTCAAGTTCTTTTATGATTACTGCAATACCAACCGCGTTCAAATTATTTTTTACAATTTGTGAAACATAATTTCTCCTTGGATTACCGGAGTTCAGATAAATATCAAACTTGAATTCTAAACTGCCCTTTTCAAGAACACCATTGTTGTCAGAATCTGTCCAGCCGTTTTCTTTTAGAATAGCTTTTGCACGTGCAGGATTGTAATTATATGTCTCTAGTACCGAATCGTAGTAAAGCTTGAACATAGGTGAAACAGGGCCTTTGCAGATCTCTCCAAATTTCCCCAAATAGGATTCAACAATTTCCTTTCTATTGATAGCGAAACTCATTGCTTTTCTAACTTCAGGAGACGCAAAAAATCTGTTTGGTAAATTTTCTTCTGTATCCCTATGATTCCATCCAATATAGTCATAATCTCTTCCACGTAATGAAGTTATTATCAAATTATCTGCGTCATTCAGTTCACTCAAGTCTTCGCTTTTTACATTATCCAGTAAATCAATTGAGCCTGTTTTAAGCTCAACTATTCTGGTTTTGTAATCAGGAATTATTTTAAAGACTATCTTTTGAAGATAATCCGGATCAAAAAGAATTGAAGAGCTGTCCCTCACTAAAGAAATAAAAGATTCTTTTTCCCATTTCTCAAGTTTAAACGCTCCGCTTGTTACAGGCTTAAAATTAACCTCTGCACTCTCAAATTTATCTCTTGAATATTGAGACCAAATGTGTTTTGGAATAATTTCTAAATTAATGTCCAGAAAATCCGGCGATGCATTTTCGGGAAAATTTATAGCAAGTTCTTTTGGGGAAATAATATTGAAGGTTTTTTCAGAATCAATTTGATTATTGTCTTTTAAGAAAAAATCACCAAACAAACCAAAGAACCTGCTGTTAACTTCCGGATCTGAATAAACATTAAAAGTAAAAGCTATATCTTCTGCGGTTATTGGTTTTCCATCGGACCAGTAAATAGCATCTCTTAAATAAAATTTAATTGATGTTGAATCATCATTCCATTCCCATTTATCTGCAAGCATCGGTTCAAATTCTATTTTGCCTAAAGTTTTATTCCAGATTTCTTTAGCCGGCTTCAAAAACAGAAGATCAACAACATTTCCCTCAGTTAAACTGAATGCATACATAGGATTAATTGTTTGCACATCAGCTTGTATACCAATAACAATTTTATTTTCACCTTGTTCTTTTTTATCTGAACAACTGAACAGTACTAATCCCAAAGTAATTAAAATTATAACATATTTAAATTTCTCTTGGAAAGTGGTTTTGAATTGTGGTGTCATTGGAACAGCAATTATTTGTTTTTGTTTTGTAAATATACTTAGAGTGAATAGATATCTAAATCTTATGATTGAACAACATTAATTCATTCTGGCAACGGAATCCCATGTTAGATTAAATTTAGCCAGATATTTTTTTAGTCTGTCGCTATCATTAGCACTGGCCTTTTCAAGTCTGGATACTGCGAACAACTTTCTTCCAGCATCAGAAAGTGATTTGCTTTTATTACATATTTTGAGAACTTCTTTCAACTGTATCCTGTCAAACAAATCATATTGTTCAATATCAATTATATGACCGTACTTATCTTTTAGTTCATCTTTATGGTTGAATTTATCAGTATCCCAAAGTGATTTTAAACGCTTAATTTCCTCATTCAAGATATCAATAGTTATCCGCCCACCTAATGCAAGAGTACACAGCCTTATTATAGCACCGTTTAAATCTCTAAAATTCGCTTCCCACTTTGCATCAGTTGATGCAGCAAAATTTAGAAATGCACTACGTGCTTCTTTATTAAAACGGATTACATCTCCAGTTTTTTCAGCATATCTTTTTAACTCATATTCAATATTTGGTTCGATGTCTTCGGGGCGATCACTTAGCCCCGGCAATTTAAATGTCCACAGATTAATTCGCGCTAACAGATCTTCTCGGAATAATCCTACTTTCACTCTTTGATGAAGATCTCGATTGGTTCCACAGATTAATTGAAAATCACTTTCAGATTCTTTATCGGCGCCCACACTAAAGAATTTTTTTTCTTCAATTGCACGCAACAGCATTACTTGCTCATCAAGACCTAGCTCACCAATCTCATCCAAGAAAACAATTCCCTTGTCTGCAGTTTTTAGCAGTCCGGGGCGATCGCTAACAGCTCCTGTAAATGCACCTTTTTTATGACCGAAAAGTGCCGACATGGCTGCATCGCCTCTTATTGTTCCGCATTCAATTTCAACAAATTTTCCTTTTACTGAAGCTTTTAGTTTTTTCAATTCGAATATTCTTCTGGCAAGACGAGACTTCCCAGCTCCTGTTGGACCTGTTAATAATATTGGATCTTTTGTTCTTAAAGCAACAAGCTCAATTCTTTCAATTAGCTCATTAAATTTTTTATTTTTTGTTTCTATTCCTGATTTCAGAAAAGTTATATCATCCTTTGATTCTCTGGCATATCTTGCGGCGATTTTATCATACTTAGATAAATCAAGATCGATAATAGAATAGCTTCCGGCTACATTTAGTTTAACAGGTGAAGTTTGAATTAGGTCGCCAGGAAACCTTCTTGATTCTGTAAGTAAGTAAATGCAAATCTGTGCAACGTGGGTTCCGGTTGTGATATTGAATAAGTAATGGTCCTCTTCTTTGTGAAAATCGAAGTGTTCTAAAAAATCAAGAAGACCTGTATATACTTCTTCAAAATCCCACGCATCTTTAAAGTCCAGTTGATGAAGTATAACTTTAGTTTCCGGAGAAACTATGTTTATATCTTTGGAAATTCTGTTTGCCAGGCGTAAAAATTTTGTTGGAAATAGTAAGTGATACTCATCGATTAGTAGATCCTCGTGCTGGCAAATTGCAACTGATGGACGCCATCTTTCCCATCTGTTTTCTTTGAAGCCTTTGTCTAAAGTAGTACCAAGCAAGCTGATTAAAATATTTTTCATTTTACTATATAAATAATTATAAATATTTATATTATATTATAATATAATCGAAGTATCTGAACAAATAGAATTTTTGATTGTCTCCATAAGTCATTAAAAAATAATGAGTTATTAAGATTGAGAGATTAATGGCACATACATTGTATTTGTACTTCTGCACTATTGATTTTTAACCGGACGGCATTATTTAATTTGAGCAATCAATTATTATTTAATGTTCCGGGTACGGAGTCTAAATTGAATATTAATTGTGCCACCAGCAAAGGATAGCTCAGTTGGTAGAGCAATAGACTTATAATCTATGTGTCGCGGGTTCGATTCCCGTTCCAAACGCGATGTAAAGCGTACAGTGTTCTTTGGCTTTTTGAGGAAGAATAATAATTCAGCGGCAGCAGAAAATAGTGGGAGGGATGATTCTGCTTGCAGCATAACTAACTGCCCTGCAGCGTACGGATACCGCACTTCAAAAGTTGTATTGTTAGATTAGGATTTTTTGAACACGGTATAGCTTTTATTTGCTCAAGTAACGCTCCGCAGAAAGTATGTGCTGAGTTAATTGTTTTTCTTCACTAAGCCACTTTAATTAACTAAATATTTAATGGAGGTAAGCCATGTTAAGTAGAAAAAGAATTTTGGCACACGAAAGAGGATTTTACTTCTTGAGAAAAGAATTTAAGGAAGTACTAGGAGAAGGTATATATTGGTTCCATAATCCTTTTCTTAATGAGGATCTTGATATTGTTTCGGTTAAAGACCCTTGGCTTGCCCATGAGGAACTTGAAGCAATCATTAAGTCTGATAAAATCAATAAAGATGAATTAGAAGTAGTTGACTTGAAAGATAATGAACGTGCAATCGTATGGATTGATGGAAGATTCGATAAAATTCTTGATTCTGGTATTTACGCTCTTTGGAAAGTTGGTCGTGAAGTTTTAGTAGAGGTAATTGAAGTTAGCCGTCCTAAGTTTGTTCATGAAAAATTGGATATAATTATGGATACAGAAGCTTCAAAAGCTTTGCTCAATGAATTCGTTGTTGAAGAAAACCACATAGGTCTATTCTTCGAAAACGGAAACTTCATAGAAGATCTTAAACCTGGCAGATACGCATTCTGGAAGGGTGTTTCCAAAGTCAAACTTTACCATCAGGATTTAAGAGTTAAATCAAGTGATATTTCCGGACAGGAAATAATGACTGCTGATAAAGTTTCTTTAAGATTAAATACTCTTGTTAACTACAGAATTGTAGATGCTTACAAAGCAGTAACAAAGGTTGAAGTTTCTTCACAGGTACTTTACAGAGAGGCACAACTTGTTCTTAGAGAAGTAATAGGTACAAGAGATTTGGAAGCTATTTTAGCAGACAAAGACTCTGTTGCAAAAGAGCTTGAAGAGAGACTTGCTTCAAGGATGACAGAATTTGGAATTGAGATCTTAAGTCATGGAATCAGGGATATCATACTTCCCGGAGATATGAAAGAGATCTTAAACAAAGTTATTCTGGCAAAAAAAGAAGCAGAAGCAAATCTTATTTTTAGAAGAGAAGAAATTGCTGCAATGAGAAGCCAGGCAAATACTGCAAAAATGCTCGAAAGCAATCCTACATTAATGAAGCTTAAAGAGCTTGAAGTTTTAGAAAAAATCGCTTCTGAAACTAAACTTAATGTGTTGCTTGGCGAAAAAGGGTTAGCTGAAAAAGTGGTTAACCTTCTTTAGAAAAACAAAATGAATAATGCTATAGAAATAGATGGATCAATAGGCGAAGGAGGCGGTCAAGTTCTAAGATCGTCTCTTTCTTTATCGATGTTTTTAAAGCAGCCTTTTACAATTAAAAATATAAGGGCGGGAAGACCAAGACCCGGGTTAATGCGTCAGCATATTACTGCAGTTAAAGCTGCCGCGAAAATTTGTAATGCAAAAGTAAAAGGAGCTGAAATTAGTTCTTTGAAAATTGAATTTTATCCTGGGAAAGTCCAATCAGGAACATACAAGTTTGATGTAGGATCGGCAGGAAGTACCACTCTAGTTCTGCAAACTCTGCTGCCTGTACTAATGGTTGCCGATGGAACTACTGAAATAAGTCTTAGTGGGGGCACACATAATCAATATTCTCCCCCATTGGATTTTTTAGTGAATTCCTATTTAAGGCAAATTAATAAAATGGGTCCCAAGGTAAGTGTTGATTTAACAGCGTATGGTTTTTATCCTGTTGGCGCTGGAATGTTTACTGTAAAGATAGATCCTGCTAAAGAACTAAAACAAATTGAAATTCTTTCGCGAGGAAAAAACATAAGTAAAAAAGCATTTGCATATTCCTCAAAAATAAATGAAGAAATTGGTGAAAATGAAATGAAAATTGTTGCTAAAAAATTCGGATGGTTAAAAGAAAATTGTAAATCAGTTATGGTTGAATCACCCGGACCCGGTAATGTAGTATTGCTTATAGATGAAAATGAACACACAACAGAAGTGTTTACAGGTTTTGGAAGAAAGCAGTATTCATTAAAAAAAGTTGTCGCTGATGCTATAACAGAGTACACCGAATACATTCAAAGTGAAGTTCCAGTTTATAAATACCTCGCAGATCAAATGATTATTCCAATGATATTAGCTGGTGCTGGAAGATTTATTACCTCTGAACCAAGCTTACACACATTAACTAACATAAAAGTTGTAAAAAAGTTTCTGGAAGTGGACATTTCAATTAATCAATTGAACCAGAATCAGTGGCAAGTCGATATCTCCTCTAAAAAGTAAAAGCTGTAAATAAAAAAATGAACAGAAGCTCAGTGGTTGAGCAGCCGGCTGTTAACCGGAAGACCGCAGGTTCGACTCCTGCCTGTTCAGCATTACACGAGCCGTAGGTTATGGATACCAAATGAGCTCCAGACTCATAGGACAGGGTTCGACTCCTTGACGGTTTGCTATGTCGGTGTAGTGTTTAACGGCGTTAGCACGTAAGTCTTCCAAACTTAAAGAATGGGTTCAAATCCCTTTACCGACACATAGTTCTGTGGTGTAATGGTTAACACATTGGGCTTTGAACCCGAAGATGTAGGTTCAACTCCTGCCGGAACTTCAAAGTATGGAAAGGTAGCTCAGCAGGTAGAGCAAGCGGTTGAAGCCCGTTGTTTGCGTGGGTTCGATTCCTACCCTTTCCACAAATTTTCTGGCGGGTTGGAGCAGCGGAAGCTCATTAGTTTCATATGCTAAAGATCATTGGTTCGAATCCAATACCCGCTACTCTACGGAAGCATAATTAGTATATGCACCCGGCTTATATCCGGGAGATAGTGGGTGCAATTCCTACCCGTAGAACTTGTTGCTAAGACAAGCTTCGCATATTTATAAATGGTGTTTGTGTTGTAATGGCAGCATGATTGGCCGTGACCCAATCGGACTAAGTTCGAATCTTAGCTTACACCCAACAGGCAAGTATGGTGGAATTGGTATACACGGTAGTCTTAGAAACTACTGCCAGAAATGGCTTGAAGGTTCGAGTCCTTCTACTTGCACAATTGCCTTTGAAGCATAATTGGTGATGCATCGGTCTTGTAAACCGAAGAACAGGGTTCGAATCCTTGCTTAGGCCTAATATCGTTATCGTCTAACGGATAAGATACCCGGCTACGAACCGGGAGATTAAGGTTCAAATCCTTATAACGATTCAAATACTCTCTTAGCATAACGGATAATGCAACTGTCTTCTAAGCAGTTTGATGTGGGTTCGATTCCTGCAGAGAGTTCTGATGGGAGTGTAGCCCAAATGGCAGAGGCACGCGGTTTAAGACCGTGATAGTATAGGTTCGAATCCTATGACTCCTACTTTGAGAGTGTAACCCAGTCGGCAAAGGTAGCTGTTTCAAAAACAGCATAGTGCAGGTTCGATTCCTGCTGCTCTCACTGCTCCACCGTAGCATAAAAGTGCAATGCTTTCGGTTTTTACCCGAAATGATATAGGTTCGAATCCTATCGGTGGGACAATAAATTCTACGGAAGCTTAACTGGTCTAAGCATTCGTCTGATAAGCGAAAGACAGTTGGTTCGAGTCCAACCCGTAGGACAACGGAAAGATAATCCGAAAGATTCAGGGTAGCGGAGACTGTTTTGAAAACAGTTTGCCCTAATGGGTGTGTGGGTTCGAATCCTACTCTTTCCGCAAACACCGTGGTAGTTTAGGTGGAAAAACACCTGGTTTACATCCAGGAGCCAAAGGTTCAAATCCTTTGCACGGTACGAATGGGCTTGTAGCTTAGTCGGGAAAGCACTCGGTTTGCATCCGAAAGTCAAGGGTTCGACTCCCTTCTCGTCCACAAATGGAAGATAGCCTAATGTTGGTTTGTAGGGGTTGTCTGCTAAACAACTTAACCTGAATAGGGGTTACGAAGGTTCGATTCCTTTGTCTTCCGCAAAGTGATATGCGGTGTAACGGTAACACACCTGACTGTCTATCAGGAGAAGGGGTTCGA
>JABDPB010000058.1 GCA_013042995.1 Ignavibacteriaceae bacterium
AGAAAATAAAATGGGTGATGTCGAATCTCCCGAATCAGCAAGCTTAGAAAACACAAAACAATTTTTTAGTGAATTAAACTGCAAAGTAAAAATTGGCGGATAAAAAATGAATGAACGAATAAAAAAACTTCGTGAGAAGAGTCTAAACACTGAAGAGACAATTTCAATTGAACGCGCTCGGATGCTAACTGAATTTTACTCAAGCGGCGAAGCTGAAAAATTGTCTGTCCCAGTTTCTCGAGCTAAAGCATTTCAATACATTCTTGAACACAAAGAATTGTATATCGGAGAAGATGAATTGATTGTTGGTGAGAGAGGACCATCACCTAAAGCAACTCCAACTTTCCCCGAGCTTTGCACCCACAGTCTTGAAGATTTTGATATTCTTCACAAGCGTGAAAAAATTTCTTTTAAAGTAGATGAAGAGACAAAAAGTTATCAATCAGAAAATGTAATTCCTTTTTGGAGTGGGCGTTCAATTAGAGATAGAATTCTAAATGAAATGGATGAAAATTGGAAAGACGCTTACTCTGCTGGGATTTTCACTGAGTTTATGGAACAGCGTGCGCCTGGGCATACGGTACTCGATGATAAAATTTATCGAATGGGATTTAAGGATTTTAAAGAGAATATAAAAAACTCAATTGAGACACTCGATTTTTATAATGACCCAGATGCATTTGAAAAAAGAGCAGAACTTCAAGCAATGGAAATTGCTGCGGACGCTTTAATAAACTTCGCAAAGAGATACAGTATAAAACTTTCCGAAGTTGCTAAGCAGGAACCGAATCAGTCCAGAAAAGATGAATTGGAAACAATGGCAGGTATTTGTGAACGTGTTCCCGAGAATGCACCGAATACTTTTTGGGAAGCTCTACAGTATTACTGGTTTGTTCATCTGGGAGTAATTACAGAACTGAACACCTGGGATTCATTTAATCCCGGCAGACTAGATCAACATCTTTATCCTTTCTACAAGAGGGACATTGACTCAGGACTGCTTGATAAAGAAGGTGCAAAAACTCTCCTCCAAGCATTTTGGGTTAAGTTCAACAATCAACCTGCACCACCAAAAGTTGGAATTACTTCCAAGGAAAGCAACACTTACACAGATTTTTGTTTAATAAATGTTGGCGGAGTAAATGAGAAAGGTGAAGATGCTGTGAACGAGCTTTCTTATTTAATTCTTGATGTAATAAAAGAAATGCGTTTGTTACAACCAAGCTCGATGGTTCAGATAAGTAAAAAGAATCCAAATCAACTGGTAAAAAAAGCCTTTAGTATAATAAGAACCGGATACGGTCAGCCATCGCTTTTTAATACTGAGGCTATAATCCAGGAGATGCTGAGACACGGAAAATCAATTTCAGATGCCCGCAACGGTGGAGCGAGCGGATGCGTTGAAACCGGTGCGTTTGGAAAAGAGAGTTACATTCTTACAGGATATTTTAATCTTACTAAAATTCTCGAAATTACTTTAAATAACGGTACTGATCCTAAAAAAGGAAAACAAATTGGGATAGAAACAGGAGATCCAAAAGGATTTAAAACTTTTGAGGATTTAATTGAAGCCTACAAAAAACAGGTAAAACATTTTGCTGATATAAAAATAAAAGGCAATGCAATAATCGAAAGACTCTATGCGGAATACCTCCCTGCCCCGTTTATGTCTCTGTTAATTGATGATTGCATTTCTAAAGGAATGGATTACAATAACGGTGGTGCAAGATATAATACGTCATATATACAGGGAGTTGGAATAGGGACTACAACCGATTCACTTACTGCACTAAAGTATAATGTTTTTGATAATAAAAAACTTTCGATAGAAGAATTTTTAATTGCTATGAATAAAAACTATGATGGCTTTGATACAATTAAAGATCATCTATTGAATCAAACTCCAAAGTACGGAAATGATAATGATTATGCGGATGAAGTTTTAAAAGAAGTGTTTGAAATTTATTTTTCTGCAGTTGATGGAAGACCAAACACTAAAGGTGGATACTTTAGAATAAATTTACTTCCAACAACAAGCCACGTTTATTTTGGAAGTGTTACAAACGCAACCCCCGATGGCAGATTAGCTGGAGTTCCTCTTTCGGAAGGTATTTCGCCTGCGCAGGGTGCAGATGTAAACGGACCAACCGCAGTTCTTAAATCTGCTGCAAAAATAGATCATCTGCGAACTGGCGGAACACTTTTAAACCAAAAGTTCACTCCGCAGATTTTTGAAAATGATGAATCAGTTGATAAAATTGTTTCCTTAATTCGCTCTTATTTTAAAATGGATGGTCACCATATACAATTTAATGTGATTGATGCTAATACATTACGTGATGCACAGCAAAATCCTGAAAATTACAAAGATTTAATTGTACGTGTGGCTGGCTACAGCGATTACTTTGTTGACCTCACACCCGAGCTGCAGCAAGAAATAATTAGAAGAACCGAGCATATGAGCTACTAAAAAATATTACTCCTTCGTTTTTCTGATCCTACTGTTTCCCTTCTATAGCACAGTCAGCAATTAACTAAATAGCGATTACTTATTTAATTAGCTCTAGATTCAGTGTAAATGTTTTTTTCAAAACACAATCCTATTTTAAAACATTCCATTAACGTTATTAAAATCAATAAATTATCAAAAATCTTTTATCCTAAACGT
>JABDPB010000065.1 GCA_013042995.1 Ignavibacteriaceae bacterium
CTTTTAATCTCCAGCTTAATCCTTCACTTAAATCTTTTTCAACTGTAAATGATTTTATATTCTCATTATTTTCAAAAAGATTATCAATCGGTTTCATTGTGAAAGCATCAAACAACTGCAAAGTTGCAGATCCAGAAAGTGCACTATCCGAAAGGTTACTTACTTTTGCAGTGAAAAATATTTCATCACCTTCTCTTAAAAATCTTGGCGGATTTGGTACAATCATCAAATCTTTTTGAGTTACGGTTTCCTGGTAAATCATTCCGTGCTTTAAATCTTTTGTTAGAGCAAAACCCATAAATTTCCATCTCGTTAATGCTTCCGGAACGGTGAAGGAAATTATTATTTCTCCCTGCTCGTTTGTTCTTAGTTCAGGATAAAAGAAAGCAGTTTCATTTAAATTTTTTCTGATTGGAACATCTTCAAATGAAGTTTGAGAGATTTGATCCTTATCTCCATTTAACTTTTTTCTGTCTTCATTATTTTCAAGCTTTGAAATAGTCTTACCGCCTTCTTTTTCTTCACCAAGTATTCCCTGGCTGGAAAGTTCATCAACTGATTCTGTAACAGGCATTGGTGCATCATCCATTTTGAACATCAAATTATCTTTTCTTCCACCTCTGTAGTACATTCCATCACTATAGCCATATCCATAAAAATAAAATCCAAAGTTGTTCATATATGGATAATAGAAGTATTGCCGATTGACATAAGTGTTCCATCCTTCATCATAAACATTAGAGCTAACAATTTGAAATGCATTATCGGTTGTCCAGTTCAATCGTGAGTAATAATAAGGATGAACATTAAACCCCCAGTAGTTTGCTGCAAATGCATCGAGCGAGGCATCATACATTGAGGCAAGAAGTTCTGCTGCAATTGCATCGCCGTTAGGTCCGGTTATTTTTAATTTCCATTCTTCCTTTGAGCCGGGAAGAATTTTATTTCTAAAAGTTTCAAATGAAATGTTTAATGCTTTGTTGCTCCACGGAACAGAAATAACCTTTGTTAAAATGCGGCTTTCATTATTTACGATGAAAGAAACGTGAACAACAATATTTCCGCGGTAATTTTCTTTAATAGGAATTTCAATTTGCTTTTGCTCGTCATCAAGCGTTATCCATTCTTTTTTAATTATTTTCGCATCGTATTCAATTTCATAGAGTGCTTTTACATTTTCTTCTGCAGAACCGATGTAGAGTTTTGCTGTCTCACCAGGTTCATAGCTGTTTTTATTTAAATAAATCCAGCTTGCTTCTCTCAATGGAGTTTTATCTGATTCAGGATTGAACAGAGTAAAATATTTTACAAGCTCAACAGGAGTTCCGTTTTTATCTTTTGTTTTAAGAGTGAAAACGTATTTGCCAGCTTTCCAATCACTTTGTTCATCGAAGTCTATATATGAAGTATCTGCTGTCGTAAAGTTAGTTTGAAATACTCTCTCTTCCTTCTCCCAATTGAAAAATTCATTTTCATCATCATAAACATCGTGATCAAAGCTTTCGTAATAGTTTTCTTTTGTTAAAATGAATTTATCCGGTTTGCCCCATAACCTGTTTCTGAAAATTCTATCTGGATTTTTAAGCTTGTGCATTTCTATTTCAACTTTGGCTTTTTCAAACTGCCCGTTAAGATTTGTAGTTGAAACATTGTATTTGGCATCAAGTGAATTATTAATGATTTCAGGTAGATTCACATTTGCCACAAGCGCAACATAACCAGCCCGCACAGAAGTCTGGGCTGAATGAGTTTCACCTGTTACGTCAATTACATCTGCGTAAACAGTGTAAGTGAAAACAGGTTTTGTTTCTTTCGGCAAGGAAAGATCAGGAATCAAATCAAAATCAATTTTAAACTTTCCGTTTTTATCGGTTCGGGTTGTGCCGTTTGTAATTTCCATTTCGCTGCTTCTTCCCCAGTACCATCTGTAAAATCCCCACCACCTGTAATCGTAATAAGGAAAGTAAGCTGTCCGCACAACACGATATTTTACATCAACATCGTTTAAGTTTACTCCGGAATAAGTTTTTGCAAATCCCTCAGTTGTAACTTTATCATTTAAGGAATAGCTGCCTTTAACCGGATCGAACTTTACTTCAAACTTTGGGCGTTTGTATTCTTCCACTCGGAAATACTGCGATCCGTTTTCATTTGCGATGTAATACTGCCCGCCGATTTTTCCTAATGGAATCGTGAACTTTCCGTTAAACGTTCCGTATTGGTTTGTGGTAAATGTTGCATCGATTATCTTCTGGCTGTTTGCATCGTAAAAAGTTACAGTTGTTTTTTTATCAATTACTATATCATGATCTTTTTTACCATCGGTGTTTATCATCAAACCTTTGAAGTAAACGACCTGTCCCGGTCTGTATATGGCTCTATCGAGATAGAAAAATGTTGTCGTTCTTCTTACAGGCTCATTATTATAGTAATATGAATAGTAGTTGTTCGATTCAAACCTGTCCTCACCATTTATAAAAACAACTTTGTAATTGTTATAATTGTTTGGCTGTTTTTCAAATTCAAATCCTCCTTCGCTGTTTGTTTTGCCGTTACTTAGCTTAAAAAATTTATATGCTCTATCATCCGGAACATATCTTTGTCCGTAAATCTCATAATCAATTTTTACAAGAGGATGACCTGTTTCTCTCTGCAATGCATAGAATTGTGTAATATTTTTATTTAAATCTCTTCGCAGGTAGCTTATGTTAGAAACCCACATTTTAGAATATGCAACTGCATTTTTTGCATAAGTGAAATTTTTATCAGTTGCGGTAAGCACAAGATATCTTCCGAATGGAAGCGCTGGCATTTTAATTTCTACTGAATGATTCTGATAATCGTTATCATTAGGTAGATCAACTGACCATTCCTTCAATGGATTTTGCGAAGCGTAGAAATCAATTAGTTGCGGTGTATTTTTACCAATCTCTTTACTGTCGAGCCTGTCGCTCCATTTTATAATTCTGATAAAAATTTTATTAACATTTTTAAAGGAAACTAAACTACGAAACGGTTTTTCAGCAATATTTCCATATTCAGTTTGAGAGCGCAAACTTTTTTGCAGAATTGTGCTCTGCAGCCATCTACATTCCTGCGCACCAAAAGTATCGGGATATTTTTCTATTGTTGAATTGCAAATCTCAAGTGCTTTTTTAATATCCCATTTATGTTCATCGGAAACATCGGCGTTGTATTTAGAGCCTTCGCTGTAATAGTAATTCGCAATGTTAAAAGAAATAAGAGATGAATAAGGTACTGCTTTAAATTTTTCTTCAAGTTTTTTTAAAGCCTTTAAGTAAAGCTCATCTTTTTCCAGATGGACACTGTTATTGCGGACAAAATTTAATCTTGCTATATCCACATCGATCAAAGCATCTTTTTCATCATCATCTATATGGAATTCTACTAAATCCTGGTAAAGCTGAATTGCATAAAATTTAAGTGAGAGTGAATCTTTTGTTTGATATTCGATTCCAACAAAATCTCCCAGAGAAGAAAAATCATCCTTACTATTCAACTCAAATTTATAAACTGGATCTGTTACTGATGCTTCATCATTTATATAAAATGAAAATGCACTGTGTGCAAGAAGATCTAACAGTGTTGGGCGAAGATATGCCTGCTGCGAATCGCTGTAGTAAAGAATATCTTTAAAGTCCTGGATTGAAATTCGTTTTAGTTCATCGCTGTTTTCTAAAGATGCATGGAAATGTTTTACAATTTCCCTGATCAATCGCGAAAGATCCCACGTTTGAAAGTCTTCGTTATCAAAATTTACTGTTTCGGTTCTTTGCTGAAATCGCCACCTGTTATTTTGATAATACTGCCAGTAAATGTTTGCAAGAATCGATTCGAGAATTGCATTTGCAGGAAACGATGCTGTATCAATTTCAGCTTTTACATCATTAACAATTTTTACGTGGCTGTCTTCTTCAATGTAATTGCCATATTTCAGTTTGTAAAAAACGGATTTTATAAACTGCGGCTGGTTGCCATCCTTTTTTGCTGCACGGTAAATTTCTTCAACAACCTTTAAAGCAGACCGTGTTAGACCCTTCTGCTCAAGAGAATCGACTTTTTGCCAGGCTGCTTTGTAATCATCATTAAATTTATATTTAATCATTTCATTTTTGTTAATTAGATTTATTTCGGAGAATAATCCTGTAAACGAAAACAATAATACTGCAATTGGGACAATTGTTAAAAATGTGCTTCTGAGTTTCATGCCTATACCCTTTTTTATTCAAATTAAAGTAAAACCGCAGCATCTCTCCTAAAAATTTCGCTTAGTTTTACTTTTTAGAATTGAATTGGTTCCTGAAAAATACCCAACTCTTGTAAATTAAATAAATGATTTATTGAAATGAGGATAGTCGGAGTTAAATTCTTGGCAAGATTTATAATTGTGAACTGATAAGTTTTTCAAACATTTCAACATCGGTAATAGTAGTTACTTTAAAGTTGAACATAGAGCCTTCAACAATATTTATTTCTTCACCCAACTCTTTTACAAGCATTGATTCATCGGTGCCGATAAAATTCTTCTCATAGGCTTTTTTCATCGCTTTTATAAGAGTTTTATATTTGAATATCTGCGGAGTTTGGACGTAGTAAGTTTCTTTTCTATCTAAGTACTCTTTTACGGTTTGCTCCCCTTTTAATAAAGTATCTCTTGCTCTGATGCAAACAAGTGCGTTACCTTTTTCCTTACCTGCATTTATCGCATTTGTCAAAACCTCTTCCGGAAGCAGTGGTCTTGCAGCATCGTGAACAATAATTAAATCATCATCATTTGCATCGATACTTTTTAATGCACTATAGACAGAATCCTGTCTTTCTTCACCGCCTTCGACAATACTTTTTACTTTGGATAGATTGTAATCTTTTACAAGTTTGTTGAATAATTTAAAGTACGCAGGCTCTGCAGAAACAGCTATTTCATCAACTAAATCGTTCTTCTGAAAAACTTCAAGTGTATAAACGATTAACTCTTTACCATGAAATTTCAAATATTGTTTGGGAGCAGAAAACCCACTCCTTTTACCTTTGCCGCCGGCGGGTATAATAGCAATAGTTTTCATCTCAGTAACCTTCCTGGTTACACAATAAGCATTGCATCACCGTAACTGAGAAAGCGATATTTTTCCTTCAATGCTTTTTTATAAGCTTTTAGAATAAAATCATTTCCTGCCAAAGCTGAAACAAGCATTAATAAAGTTGATTCAGGTGTGTGGAAATTCGTTATAAGATTATCTGTTATCTTAAACTCATAAGGAGGATAAATAAATTTATCTGTCCAGCCACTGTTCATTTTTACAAATCCCTCAGCGGTTGTGCTTGTTTCTAGAGCACGGCAAGTACTTGTTCCAACAACAAATATACTATGCTTGCTGTTCATTGCTTTATTTATTTTTTCGGCAGACTTTTGAGGAATTTCAAAAAATTCAGAATCCATTTTGTGTTTAGTCAAATCTTCAACTTCAACGGGTCTAAATGTCCCCAAACCGATGTGAAGAATTACAGGAACAACAATAACTCCTTTTTTCTTTATTTTCGATAGTAAACCTTTCGTAAAATGGAGACCTGCAGTTGGTGCTGCTACTGCGCCATCAACCTTCGCAAAAATTGTCTGATAATTTTCCCTGTCAGAAGGTTCGGCATCTCTTTTAATATATGGCGGAAGAGGTGTTACACCAATTTTTTCCACTGCTTTAAAAACATTTCCCGGTTGATTAAACCTCACCGTTCTGCCTCTTGAAGTAGTATTATCAATTACTTCGCACCATAGCTTATCGTTAAAATAAATTTTATTCCCAATTCTTACTTTTCTTGCCGGGTCAACAATTACATCCCAAATACATTCCTGCGAATTAAGTTCTCTTAATAAAAATACTTCTATCTTCGCGTTTGTCTTTTCTTTTTTACCAAACAGTCTTGCCTGGAAAACACGTGTTTCGTTTACAACCAAAACATCACCTTTGGACATATAATCAGCTACATTGGAAAATTTCCTCGATTCGATTTCCTGAGTTTCCCGGTTTAGCACCATAAGCTTTGCTTTATCTCTAGTGGAAGCAGGATACTTGGCAATTGCTGTCTTTGGTAAATTAAAACTAAAATCTGAAAGCTTCATTCTTTAACCTTTATTATTAAAAGTGAACTAAAGCGGATGATCTGCGCCATCCGCTAAACATATTTATCTTTTTTTCTTTTTGCTAGACTTCTTTTTTGATCTTTTGGAAGAGACTTTTTTCATTCCTTTTTCATTTATCACAGCTCGTGCTGCTGCAAGTCTTGCAATCGGAACTCTAAAAGGTGAACAACTAACATAATCCAAACCGGTTCGGTGACAAAATTCAACCGATGCAGGATCACCGCCATGCTCTCCACAAATACCAACCTTGAGATCTTTACTTACGGAACGACCTTTTTGTGTTCCCATTTCAACAAGCTCACCCACCCCAGATTGATCAAGTGTTTCAAACGGATCAGCTGGAAGAATATCATGCTGCACATAAAGCGGAAGAAATTTACCTGCATCATCTCTCGATAATCCAAATGTAGTTTGAGTTAAATCGTTAGTACCAAAGCTGAAAAATTCTGCTCTTTGTGCAATCTCATCAGCAGTTAAAGCTGCTCGAGGTAATTCAATCATCGTACCTACAAGATAATTTATTTTCTTTCCTTTTTCTTCCATTACTTCTTTTGCGGCTTTACGTACTATGTCTTCTTGCAATGAAAATTCCTGAACAGTACTAACCAAGGGAATCATTATTTCGGGTTTTACCTTAGTTCCTTTTTTAGCAATATTAACAGCAGCTTCAATAATGGCCCTTGCTTGCATTTCGGTTATTTCGGGATAAACAACACCAAGCCTGCATCCTCTAAATCCTAGCATAGGATTGAATTCAGAAAGGCTTTCAATTTTGTCTTTAAGTTTTTTCTCTGCAACGCCAAGCTGCTGTGCAAGCTCCGCAATTTCTTTTTCAGTGTGCGGTAAAAATTCATGCAGCGGTGGATCGAGTGTTCTGATTGTAACGGGTCTGCCGTCCATTGCTTTGAAAATACCTTCAAAATCTTCGCGCTGTAGGGGTAGCAATTCTGAAAGTGCTGCTTTTCTATCTTCTACTGTATCGGAAACAATCATCTTTCTGACTGATCTTATTCTCTCACCGCCAAAAAACATATGCTCTGTCCTGCATAAACCAATGCCTTCTGCACCAAACGCAATTGCATTGCTAGCCTGATCCGGCTGATCTGCATTTGTTCTAACATTCATTTTTCTTATTTGATCTGCCCATTTTAACAGGCTTGAATAAGTTTTATAAACATCAGATTCCTTTGAATTAAGTGATTTTGAAATAAGCACCTGAATAACTTCTGAAGGTTTGGTTTCAAGCTTGCCTTTAATAACTTCACCTGTCGTACCATCAATGGAAATAAAATCACCTTCATTCAGAACATGGCTTTTGCCTTCCACCGCAACAGTTTTTTCCTTGTAATTAATTTTTAAATCGCCACAGCCGGCAACACAAACTTTACCCATTTGCCTTGCAACAAGCGCTGCGTGAGAAGTCATTCCGCCTCTTGCGGTTAAAATTCCTTCGGAGGCATTCATTCCTTTTATATCTTCCGGGGAGGTCTCAATTCTAACAAGTATAACAGGATCACCTTTTGCTGCCATTTCTTCAGCATCCTGTGCACTTAGTGCAATTTTACCTGAAGCTGCACCAGGACCTGCATTTAATCCTTTTGCAACTAATTTTCCTTCAGAGATTGACCTGTTCTTCTCATTTTGATCGAAGATTGGACGGAGTAACTGGTTAAGCTGGTTCGGATCAATTCTGGAAATAGCATCTTCTTTGGTGATCAATTTTTCCTTCACCATATCTACCGCCATTTTAATAGCAGCAAAACCTGTTCTCTTACCAACACGGCATTGTAGCATCCAAAGTTTACCTTGCTGAATTGTAAACTCAATATCCATCATTTCTTTGTAGTGCTTCTCAAGGGTTTTTCTGTACCCATCCAGCTCACGATAAATTTTCGGATCATCTTTCTTTAGTTCTTCAATGGGATGAGGAGTTCGCGTTCCAGCAACAACATCTTCACCCTGAGCATTAAAAAGATATTCACCATAAAAAACATTTTCTCCTGTTGCAGCATCTCTTGTAAATGCAACACCTGTTCCGCAATCTTCACCCATATTTCCAAAAACCATAGATTGAATGTTTACGGCAGTTCCCCACTCAGCAGGAATATTATTTAGCTTGCGGTAAACTTTTGCCCTGTCATTATCCCACGAACCAAACACGGCACCAATTGCACCCCACAATTGATCCATTGGATTTGTGGGAAATTCGTGACCGGTTTTTTCTTTTATAGCAACTTTAAATTCTTCTACTAATTCTTTCAAATGATCGGCAGTTAATTCAGTATCAACTTTAAAACCATGTTTATGTTTCTTGTTTTCAAGAATTACTTCAAATGGGTCTTCATCGTGTTTCGATTCAGGTTTTAAACCCAAAACCACGTCGCCGTACATCTGAACAAATCTTCTGTACGAATCATAGGCAAAGCGCGGGTTGTTTGTCTTTTTGATCAAGCTCTGAATTGTTTCATCATTTAAACCAAGGTTCAAAACAGTGTCCATCATACCGGGCATAGAAGCTCGTGCACCACTTCTAACAGAAAGCAGAAGCGGATTTTCCGGATCACCGAATTTTGCTCCCATTTCTTTTTCCACTTTTTTAAGTGCGGTAAGCACTTGTGATTTTAATTCTTTTGGGTATCTTTTTTTATTGCTGTAAAAATATGTACACACTTCAGTAGTAATCGTAAATCCTGCAGGCACAGGGAGTGAAATATTAACCATCTCGGCAAGATTTGCTCCTTTACCGCCAAGGAGCGCTTTCATTTCCGCTTTCCCATCAGCTCTTTTACCACCAAAAAAGTATACGTATTTCTTTTGCTTTGCCATATATGTTCCTCCGTAGTTAGATTATTTGTTGATTCTGCAAAATGAAAATTTTTTAAGCCTTAAAGATAAAGCCCTTAAACGAATCTTCATCATCTATTTTAAATTTTATTTTAAGAAAATAGATGTCAATATCATCTAATTCCTTTGAAAAATTGGACAATTTTACAGCATCTTTTTCAGTAGTAACCACAGAATGCGAATTTGTGCTGTAAAAAGCCTTTCTGATCAATTGTATATCTTTATGCGTATAGTGCTTGTGATCTCTAAAAATTAATTTGTTTTCGGTATCAACTTTTGTTTGGGACAAAACATTTAAAAATGAAAAGGGTCTTGCAATACCGGAGACCACAAGACTTTTCTGACCTTCAAATTCATTCAAGCCAAAATGTGAGCTGCTTTTCAAATCATAAAAACCAACGGCTTGGTAGAATCCGTTAAATATTTTTTTACCAGAAAAGTATTTTGAAAATTTTTCAGGTATATTTTTTTTAGACGTAAATTTCCTATTTATAATTATCGCATCTGCACGTTTAAGCGAGGTAAATGGTTCACGCATTGTTCCTGCTGGAAAAAGACTGTTAATAAAAAACCTTTCATCAGTTAAAAACCTTTGTTCAATAACCACAATATCCAAATCGCGATAAATCCACCTGTGCTGAAAAGCGTCATCCAGCACGAGTGTATCAGCACCTGTTTGAGTAATTAATTTTTCTGCACCTGTAACTCTGTTTTCACACACAGCTGCAGGGACTTTGCAATCCAAAACTGTGTGATACATTTCATCGCCACTTTTTTCTACAGTTGATAAGATTTCATTTCCATCCGATACCAAAACAAATCCGCGTGATTTTCTTCTGTAGCCTCTGCTTAAAACGCCAACTTTTTTTCCATTCATTTTTAACAGTTCGGTTATGTAAATCGTAACAGGTGTTTTGCCCGATCCTCCAAGAGTGATATTGCCAATAGAAAATATTTCCGCATTAACTTTTTTACTTTTAAATATTTTTTTATCGAACAGATAATTTCTAATCCAAATTATCATTGCATAAACGGGAACTGCTGGAAGTAGTACTATCTTTAAAAAGTTCATTTGGATTGATTAAAACTTTTGTGCTTCTTTTTGTAATCTATTCAATTCTTTTTCGCAAAAAGAAATTATTTCAGATGTTTCATCGTAGCTTAAGTTTGCACTTACGTAAACCGGATCTGAATAAACAACGTTTGTTTTTGTAAAAAAGTAAGGTATTTCGAATTCATCCCAGTTATTTAGTATCTTTTTCTTTTTATGTCCAACACCTGCAAGAATTATCGGCAGTCCGCTTTTTTTAGCTGTAACAACTGCGCCGGCTTTAAATTTGTGGTGCGGACCACGCGGACCATCAGGAGTAATTGCAATTGAAAAATTATTTTTTGCATAATCAACCATTACACCAAGTGCTGTTTCACCACCGGAACTGCTTGAACCACGTACAACTTTATATTTCCATTTTTTCAATAATTTAGCAAGTAAATCGCCATCTTTGCTTTTGCTTGTTAATGCGGCAACATCCGGATTTCCGTGCAGAAACCATGGCAGCAGCATTGTGCCGTGCCAGAAAGCAATTACATATGGTTTACTTTCTGATTTAAGCTTTTTTAAAATATCTACATTAACTTTTTCAATTTTCAAACTTTTGCATAGAAATGTGAACACACTATATGAAAGGAAGTGCCCTAAAAATCTGAGCGTATCCTGTCGGCTCTTTTTAAGCTTCATTAATAATTTTTGAAATTATTTTAGCTGCATTTTCAGATGCGTTTGCATCTCCCAAAATGTTTTTTATACTACTAAGTTTATCTCTTATTGAACTATAACTTCGCTCATCAGATAACACATTTTCAGTTTCTTTAAAAATCTTTTGTTCGTTTACATCCGATTGAATTAACTCCGGAACAACTTTTTCATCTAAAAGAATATTCACCATTCCAATCGTATCAAGAGTAATTAACTGTCTTCCGATAAGGTATGAGAGAAAACTGGTTCGGTAAACAATAACCATGGGTAAAGAAAAATAACCGGCTTCCAGCGTAGATGTACCAGATTTTATAATTCCAAATTTAGAATGTTTCATTAAATCGTAGTTCAAGCCTTTAATTACTTTAAATGATGTGCTGGCTTTAAAGTTGTTAAAGATTTCTTCATTCATATTTTCAGAACACACAACTACAATTTGAAGATTAAATTTTTCAGCGAGTTTTGATGCGGCTTTTATACATTCGGGAAATATTTTTTCTATTTCCTGATTTCTGCTACCTGGCATTATCAAAATGAGGTCTTTATCGTTTTCAAGATTATATTTTTTGTAAAATTCTCCTTTCGATAAAAAATTATATTGATTAATCCTTTCAACTAACGGATGACCTGTGAATTCAACATCAATCCCATTTTTTTCATACAGTTCCTTTTCGAAAGGAAAGACGACAAGCATTTTATCTACCAGAAATTTCATTTTCTTAATTCTGTTTTTGCCCCAAGCCCAAACTTGTGGCGAAACGTAGTATATAATTTTAATCCCCCTTGCTTTCAACTTTTTTGCAATGCTTAAGTTGAAGCCTGGATAATCAATTAGTACGGCATGTTTAATTTTTCTCTTTTCCACATGCTCTAATATGGTTCGCTGCACTTTTTTAATAAATGGTATATGCTTAACAACTTCCGCAAAACCTAAAAATGCCATCTGATCAATGTGATAAATAACTTCCACTCCTTCCGCTTTCATGTTGTTGCCACCGATGCCAAAAATATTCAAGGAGTTGTTCAATCTTTTCAGTTTTTTAATTAAAGCAGCTCCAATAAGATCGCCGGAGACTTCGCCTGTAATTATTAACACATCATTATCTTTGGCAATCATAAATTATAAACCTTTATGAACCAAATAATTACAATTGCTAAGGCTACTGAGATAAATGCTTGAATTGATCTTTTCTCCGAACGCAAACCAGCTTTAAGATTAAAGAGTGGCTGCTCCAAAGAAGAATTTTTGTAGGGTGTAAATCTTGGAATAATTGAGCGAACATTTTTTAAATAATTCTCATATTCTTCTCCAAAAGTTTTTTGAAGATATATTTCTTCGTACTTAATTATTGAGTGATACTGCCATAGAAAAAAACATACTGCGATGATTTGCAAGTAAGGAAATAGCGCAAAGGACATAATTCCCAAACCCAGATAGAGCAAAATATTTCCAATGTACAGAGGATTTCTAACGTAAGCAAAAGGTCCGCTGATAATTAAAAAAGTGCCGCCTGCTTCTCCTGTAGTTCTTGTCTCGCTCCCTGTCCAGCTAACTGCCCACAACCGAATTGCTTCTCCTGTAAGTGCAATCACAAAACCAATTGCCATACTCCACAAATTAGCATTGTGAAAAGCCAGCATTAAAATTAAAAATGGAATTGGAGAGTAACTTCTGTATTTAAAGAGTATTGATGATAGGTTTTGCATTATTTATTTACTCAACTAAATAGGCTTCACGTCTTTTAAGTTCTGCCTGATGTCTTTTCTTCAATCTTTTTTTAGAGTTAAGTTCATTTAGTTTATCCATTACATCCATAAAGTTATTAAATGGAAAATATGTTATCCTCTTCTTCTCGCAGTGTTTCAACAGATGATCTTTGGCAAAAATGAAATCAACAAATTCAATAGGGTCTTTATCCGAATTTCCATCGCCGATAAATATTGTGTAATCATCTTCGCCGCTGTTTTCGATAATGTGAGTTTGTTTACAGTTTGCCGAGGTCCTGCAGTGCTCGTTAAAATATGGAAATGATGGAATTAAAAATCCTTCCGACGGTATAGAAAGGTTGTTGCTAAAAAATTTCAAATGACTTAGTCTTTCTCTTTCTAAAATCCTTTCAATATAATAATCAAATCCATCACTTAAGATGAATAAATCAAAATTATGCTTACCACAGAAATTAACAAACTGATGGAATGTTGTATCTACTTCTATTCTATCAATACAATTATTCCAATCATTTTTAATTACTTTTCCAGTGCTTTCGCATAATTCTATCCAGCATTCCCTGGAAGAAATTTTATCATCAAGCAGATCTTTTATTATTTTATCTGTTAATTTTTTGTTGCCAAATTTTCTAAATAGTTCCTCGCCAACATCAACTTTGGAAATAGTTCCGTCGAAATCCACGAATATTTTGAATGATTTATTCATCATTTTACTTAGCTAAATAACCGACTTAATTTTTAATAAAAATAAGCCAATTAGCTTAATTGAAATTAGAATAGATATGTAAAATTTAAACGATGGGGAAATGAAAGTTATCACGCCACAACATTTACATTTTCATTAAATCTTACGCTAACTATTTTCGAAACTCCTTCTTCCTGCATGGTAACGCCGTACAATGTTTCAGCAGATTCCATAGTTCGTTTGTTATGAGTAACTACAATAAATTGAGTATCGTTGCTAAAATCTTTTATCAGCCGTGTAAATCTGTCAATGTTCGCATCATCAAGCGGTGCATCAATTTCATCTAAAATACAAAATGGACTTGGCTTAACTAAATAGATAGCAAAAAGCAGTGCAATTGCAGTTAAAGTCTTCTCGCCGCCTGAGAGCAGTTCAATTGATGTAGGGCGCTTTCCTTTTGGTTTTGCAATAATTTCTATTTTCCCTTCAAGCGGATCTGCACCTTCTTCAAGCTTTAAGTCTACTTCATCGCCCGGATCAAACAGCGTTCTGAAAACCCTAATAAAATTCTCTCTGATGTCATCAAATGTTTTTAAAAATTGTGTGTGTGCTGCATGATTTATTTCGTCAATAGTTTTAACAATATCCTTTTCCGATTCAACAAGATCATCTCGCTGCTGAATTAGAAAATCAAGTCGCTTTTTTTCCTCTTCAAATTCTGAATAAGCCAGAAGATTTATTGGTCCAAGATTTTTTATTTTTTGCCTAAAATCATGAACTTCGTTATGCTTTTCAGTGAAGTTAAAAGTTTGCAGGTCATCAAACTGTTTAAGTTCAACCTGCAAACCGTACTCTTCTGAAATATGCTCTGTTAAATTTTGCTTTTTAATTTCAGATTCATTCAGCTCTATTTCTAAATCTCTGTTTGAATCTAAAATTGAGTCCTTCTCAGAACGTATATCATTTTGTTCATTTTCAATTTTTGCTGCTTCGGATTTAATTTCTAAGTATGATTTTTCAGTTTTTTCCAGTTCTTCAGTTAAAATATCTTTTTCCTGCTTAGCATTTTCAAGTTCAGAGTTTTTTGAATTTAAAATATTTTTAATTTCTTCAATCGCTTTATTTGCTCTGCCAATATCATTTTGTCTTATATCAATAGATGTGTTTAAATTTTCTATGTTATTTTTAGATTGAATAACAAGATTATCAAGACTTCTAACTGCACCTAAAGCACGCTCAAGCTCAAGTTTAGTTTCATTTTCTGAATAGATTAATGAATTAAATTCTTTTTCTGTTTTTAAACTTTCTTCTTCTTTAATTCTCAATTCAGTATCAGCCGAGCTGTGTGCACTTTGCAATTTATCCAAATCATCTGAAATTTTATTTTTTTCGTTATCAATTTTATTTGCATCGGCAGCATATTCCTGCACAAGCTGATGAGTTTTTTCAATTTCATCATTAGCCTTCTTTTTTTCAAATTCAAACTGCGAAATTTGCTTATCAATATTTGCCAGATCGTTTACAAGCATTTTGCCCTGATTAGAAAGAACTTTAAGGTCTATTCCTTTTATTTTTTCAGTTGTTGAAAATATTGACTCAGAAAAATTGCGAAGCTGCTTTTGTTTAGCTGGCAGCTCATTTTTAAGCTGATCTAGGAGTTGCTTCTTGCCGAAAAGTGTTTCTTCGAATTCAGGTGAAACACCACTGTCTATAATTCCGGCCCCATCAAAAAAGTCTCCGTTCATTGTAGCAAAACTTAAATTGGAATATTTAGCTGAAAGGCGCATTGCAGAATCAAAGTCTTTAACTATTGCGGTATTATGTACAAGCTTACTGAAAAATCTGCTCCACTTTTTTTCTGTCTTAATAATGTTTTCAGCCCAATCAACAAACGCATCATCCTTCATCAGATTTTTTCTTCTGCGGTTTTCAAAAAATCTTTCAACGGTCTGTAAAAATCCACCTCTGCTTGATTCGTCTCTATCCAAAATGTAAAATGATGCTCTTCCCAAGTCATTTTCCTTAAGATATTTAATACCGCGTTGCAAATCCTCTAATGAAGTAATTAAGATGTTGTTCACATTGTAACGAAGTGCGGCTTCGGCAGCCATTCTAAAATCTTCATCGGACGAGCCTATGCTTGCTAGAAGTGCAACATCCCCTTTTGCCCAACTTGTGTTTTCTATAAGTGATTTTGTTCCACGGGAAATACCCTCAAGATTATCAACAAGATTCTGAATGAAGTTTATTTTTTCGCTCAGAGCAGAAATTAATGATTTTAACTCAAGCTCATTTGTTCGTAGAAAATTTAATTTGATTTCAAGTTTTTCTTTTTCAGCAACTTTTTTTGAATACTGCTCTTCCGACTCGCTTATCTTTTTTGCAACCGTATCTTTTTCTTCATTTAAACTTTCAATAAAACCAACTGTTTTCGCAACATCATTTGTTAGCTGAAGAACCTTATCATTTAGTTTCGTTATCTGATTGTTTTTGCCATCAAGTGCATTAGCAATATTCAGCAGTTCGTTTTCTTTTAAGCTCACTGCTTTGAATTTATGTACTATTTGTTCGGATTGTCTTTTTACTGCAGATTTTTTCTCATCTAAATTAGTACGCAGTTCTTCTAATTTAGATTTTATTTCATTCTGCGATGATCTTTTGTTGTCAACTTCTTCGGTCGTTTTTACAATTCGCTGCTTGGCATTTTCAATATCATCCGATGTGATATTGATTCTTTTCCCTAACTCCGCAATTTCAGCACTGTATTTTTCAATATTCGAATCGGCTGATCTTTTTCGTTCTTCGGCCACTGAAATATCATTTAAAACGGAATAGATAACTTCAGTCTTTTTATTTACCTTACTCCTTTTGCTTTTTAATTCGCTCTCAATTTGATCCAAATTACTTTTTAATTTATTCAGTTTTAAGGACAGGTCATCTAAATCTAAATCGAGTTCAGCTTTCTTTGTAAGATTTTCATCTTTCGTTGTTTTTATTTTTTCGATCTTTTTGGAAAAGGATGCAAATTCCCTCTCAGCAAGATCCAACTCAATTTCTTTTAACGTTGCAATGTGTCTGTTGTATCTATCTGCCTTTTTAGCCTGTCTTTCGAGAGAATTTACATTTTTGTTTACTTCAGCAACTATATCATTCACACGTGTTAAGTCGCTTTTAACTTCATCTAGCTTTCTCAGTGCAAGACGCCTTCTTAATTTATACTTGTTAACTCCCGCAGCTTCCTCAAACATTGTTCTTCGTTCCTCTGCTTTGCTGCTCAAAATAGTTTCAACCATTTTAAGCTCAATAACAGAATATGCATTTGCACCAATTCCTGTATCCATAAAAAGATTGGTAATATCTTTCAGGCGGCAAAGGTTTTTATTCAGAAGGTATTCACTTTCCCCTGAACGGAATATTCTTCGGGTAATTGTAACGTCGGTGTATTCAGTTGGCAGAACACCTTTTGTGTTTTCAATTGTGAGTGAAACTTCAGACATACCCATGGGTTTTCGGTTAGCTGTTCCATTAAAAATTACATTTTCCATTTTATCACTTCTTAATGCACTGCTCTTTTGCTCGCCAAGGCACCACCTTATTGCATCCACAATATTTGTTTTCCCGCAGCCGTTTGGTCCAACAATGGAAGTTACACCATCATTAAATTTAATAACGGTTTTTTGCGCAAATGATTTAAAGCCTAATATTTCTAGCTTGGATAGATACAATCTTAATCTTTAAATAATATTAAACTGCTTTAATGTGAAAATTAAATATTGAACTGTGGAGCTCTCAAGTTCAAAATAAAAAAGAAATCCTCCAATAACCACTGCTGAAAATAAAATACAGTAAAAAAATACTTTTCCGGGATTTGCATCAAACAGCACGTAAATCCCTTTCATCAGCCTGTATAGAATCCATATAAAAATGAGAACTAGCCCTATATAAATATAAATGTTTGCAACGTTTGCAACTAAAACTCTGTATAAAACTATTCCAACAGGAATTAATAGTACCACTGGAATCAGCGACCAAATAACAGTGAAGTAAGCACTATTTATATAGACTTTGGTTCTAAAAGCTAGCGAACCTGTTTTTACTAAGATTGATATAATAACCAAGAATACAATATTAAATAAAGTCAACCAGAAAAGTGTGGGCAGTGGATGCCACAACAAATAATTAGTTACATTTGATATTAAAGGATTTGCAAATGCGAGTACAGAGTGTTCGAAGAAAAGGCTCGTCTTAAGAAAGAATAAAAAGTTGGCCGCTATCAATGCACTTACAGCAGCAATAATAATTCCTAAAAGAGTTGTTTGATAAGCCGAGATAATTCTTTGGTCTCTTACATCTGCGAAAAAATTATATGGGCGAAGCAAAGCTCGTGATGCATCTTCACGAAACTTTCTACCCGAATTTACAAGTACTCCCATAAATATTGCCAACACTAATCCAAAAATTATAAAACCCATGGGGGCATCTTCTTTTTTGCTCCCAATTGGAATTGTAACTTTTTCAAGGTTATTCAGCTTGGCGTAAAGAACTTTATAGGTAATTCTATTTGTGTTTCTATTTTCATCCAGCAGGCCAATTCGGTAAATATTTTCCTGATTGTAACCTGATAGAAATGAAGCATAGTCGCCGCGATAATCAATCATTGTGTTAACAAAATATCCTGCAAGATTAATTTGATCAGAATAAGTTAAAAGCTGTTCAAAATATTTTGCTTGTGCTTCAAAAGAATAATCATTTACATAGCCGTCTGATCCACCAGCGTTTACAGTATAACCTGCTTCCGAGACTATAATTTTTCCCGGGCCAAAATCGTTCTGTAGTTGAGTGATTGTTTCACCAACATCCTTAGCATTTAGATTCAGCAGTTCTATACCGTAGACATCTAAATATTCGATCTGCTGAAAGTCTAAATTGCTGAATGATGCGTATGTAACTAAGTCTGATCTGTCTTTTACAATTTTAGATAGATTCGAAATTAGTGAAATATGTGAATCAACCTCTGGTAAATAACCGCCCCCCATTCCAATTGCAGCAAGTGATAATTGATGACCATAAAATGTAATGTAGTTTGTTAAAAATTCTTTGCACCTGTTTTGAAAACTTTGATCCTGCACAATGCCGGATGGGAGACCGTTTATCGGCAGTTCGATAAAAGCCAGCAGACCGTATTGCTCGCATAATCTTAAGTAATATGGATGGGGCACACATTTTAAAAATCTAACTGTGTTAAATCCTGCATCTTTAATCAATGTAATATCGTATTCCATCTGTTCGTAGGGTAATAGGCTGCCATAAATATTGTTTGAAGGAACGTACGTTACACCTTTTAATTTAAAGTCATTTCCATTTAGGCTAAATGAATTTTCATTGGATATAAAATTAAAAATAGAAATAGACTTATGAGAAATATCTAACAGTGAATCGGCATGAAAGAGTTCTAATTTTATAAGATAAGATTTTGGATTTTCTGGCGTCCATAAATCCGGTGTATTTATTTTTAGAACCTGATTTTGAGTTACATCTTTATTTCTTTCTAAAAAAAACGGGTTTGAAGGAAATTGCTGAAGTATTTCTCCACTTTTATTTACAATCGAAATCATCAAATTAAACTCGGGAGGTTCTTCTTCTAAAGCTTCAAATGTTTTAATAGCGTTATTTCTTATCACTGATTCAACTATCAGCTCCGTATTTTTAAAGTCTTCGGAGAGTATACTTTTAATGTTTGTTTTTGAAATAAAAATATTAGGCTTTAAATGAATAAAAACATCACCAGCAATACCGCCATTGTTTTTGGGATACATGAAACGCTGCTTTAACGGGATTGTGTTTTTTGAATCAATCTCATAACCTAATCTAACGGAAAGAAGATTTTCAACATCGCTGCGCAAAATGTCTCTCGGCAATTCAAACTTGAAAGGGTACTCACCGCCGCCGTGCCTGTAAATAATTATGTTATTAACAGAAATATCTGCCGAAAAATTAATTCCGAAGAATATAAGTTCAAGAATATTTTGGGAAACCTGGTTTGGAGTTAAAGTGAAATTTTTTTCAAAAATTAATTCCCCTCTGCCTTCAAAAATGGAGGGCACACTTACAGAAACCTTTTTTGCTTCTTCATCATTGAAAGGACGAACAAACCATTTCCCTATTAAAGGAATAATTGATCTCGTTTCTGATATATCAAAAAAAATATAATCCGATGAACGAATCTGGTAATCGGGAAATTCTTTAAATACTACCTGTCCAATTGAAAAATTATGAAACAACAACAGAAAGAGAACTGCTGTAGAGCATAATCTCAGGAGGAAAATCTGCATTAGGTAAGTAAATCCTTAGATTTTTGTTTAAACATCAACAAAAATACTACAGAAACGAGGGGAAATCAATGAGAATCTTATGCGTAAAGTATTATTATTTAAGCAGATGCAATAATACCTAAAAAGGAATCTGCCTTTAGGCAAGCTCCTCCAACTAAAGCTCCGTCAATATCTTTTTGTGTAAGAAGCTCGCTGGCATTGTCAGGTTTTACGCTTCCACCATATTGAATAATTAAATTATCAGCAACCACAGATGAGAAAATTTTTGCAATTAATTCGCGAATGAACGAGTGTACATCCTGCGCCTGCTGTGGTGTTGCTGTTTTACCTGTTCCGATTGCCCAAACAGGCTCGTAGGCAATAATTACTTTACTCATATTTTCGGAAGAAATACCATCCAAGCCTTTTGTTATTTGTTCGGAAACTACGTCTGTTGTAATACCTTTTTCTCTTTGCTCGAGCAGTTCGCCTACGCAAAAAATAACTATTAGTTTTTTATTAAGTGCAGCTTTTATTTTATTATTGATAGACTTATTCGATTCATTGAAAATTGCTCTTCTTTCTGAGTGTCCTAAAATAACGTATTCACATCCAACTGATATTAACATATCAGCAGAGATTTCTCCTGTATAAGCACCACTTTCTTCGTGGTACATATTTTGCGCACCCATTTTTACAGGTGTATTTTTAATTAAGGAATGAACTTCACTCAATGATGTAAATGGTGGACACACAATAACATCACACTTAGTATCATTGCCTAAGCCGTTAATAATTTTTGAAACTAATTCCTGCGACTCATTTAGACTTTTATTCATTTTCCAGTTACCGGCAATTACTTTCTTTCTCATTCCAACCTCTTTAATTCATAGTTTATTAAATTTGGAATGAAAAGTTACAAAAGAGCAAATCGTTCTTCAATTGCATCTTTGTATTAATGTTATTTAAAAGATTTCCTAAACAAGTTTTAGTCCTTAGCCTTGTAAGCTTTTTTACAGATATAGCAAGCGAAATGCTTTATCCCGTAACCCCTATTTTTCTTACTGCTGTTTTAGGTTCCTCGATGGCTGTTATAGGAATAATTGAAGGGATTGCTGAAATAACTTCAGGATTTCTAAAGGGTTATTTCGGAAATCTCTCAGATAAGATCGCAAAGAGATCAATTTTTGTTGTTTTGGGTTACAGCATATCTGCAATCTCTAAACCCGTTCCCGGATTAATTGCTTCTATTCCAGCGGTAGCTGTTTCGCGTACAGCTGATAGAGTTGGAAAAGGAATAAGAACTGCACCGCGCGATGCATTGCTAGGTAGTTACTCGCAAGGAAATACTGGCGCCGTTTTTGGATTTCATCGTGCGATGGATACACTAGGTGCTGCTATTGGTCCCTTGATTGCAATTTATCTTCTTTACTTGTTCCCAAATGATTTTCAATTGATATTTTTAATTGCATTCGTTCCCTCGGTTGTGGCTGTGTTCTTCACTATACTAGTAAAGGACAAGCCGACAGAATTTAAAAATAAAAGTAGTGCAAATTACTCAGCGTTCTGGAAATCTGTCTCAGGCGAATACAAATTTGTTTTGATAATGATTACATTTTTTTCATTTGTGAACAGCAGTGATGTTTTTCTAATACTTAAATCAAGATATATCTCCGAATCAAACACGATTGCAATTCTTGGTTATGTTTTTTTCAATATTATTTATGCAGTCTTTTCTTATCCGCTTGGACATCTAGCAGATAAATTAGGAAAGAAGAATATTTTCAGTTTGGGATTAATTGTTTTTTCAATTGTGTATTTAGGATTTGCATTCTTCACCGAAATGATTTTCATCTGGCTGCTTTTTACCCTTTACGGAATTTACTCTGCCGCAACAGAAGGTGTTTCTAAAGCATGGGTTACTGATTTAGTTCCTAAGGAATGGCGCGGTTCGGCAATAGGTTTGTTAACTATGTGCTCGAGTTTTGCAATAATGATAGGCTCTTTTGCTGCAGGTGTTTTGTGGGATCATTTTGGAGCTGTAGTTCCTTTTTTAATATCTTCAATTATAAGCTTTTTAATTGCGATTATTCTGTTCTTCAAAGCCAAATCTTAAAATTTTCAACTGTTAGCTTTTCTCACCTTTCTAAAGGAACTGTTATTATTTATCTTTCAATTTAATTTTTAAATTAGATTGGCAAGCATTAAAAAAAATATTGCAGTTGTTGCTTTAAGCGGTGGTTTGGATAGCTGTGTAACTGCTGCAATTGCAAATCAAGATTACGATGTTGCGTTGCTTCATATTAATTACAGACAGCGAACTGAAAAAAGAGAACTGAAAGCTTTTAATGATATTACTGATCATTACAAAGTAAAAAGAAAAATAGTAATTGATTTCAATCATTTTTCAAAAATCGGCGGTTCATCTTTAACTGATTTTAAAATGGAAGTTTCAAAGGCGGATTTAAAAAGTGATGAAGTTCCAACATCTTATGTGCCATTCCGAAATGCAAACATTCTTTCTGCCTGTACAAGTTGGGCGGAAGCAATTAATGCAAAAGCAATTTTTATCGGTGCCGTGTTTGAAGACTCATCCGGGTATCCCGATTGCAGGCCAGAATTCTTTGATAATTTTGAGCAGTTAATCAAAATCGGGACAAAACCTGAAACTCAAATAAAGATTGAAACTCCCATAATTCATTTAACAAAAACAGAAATTGTGAAAAAGGGAATCGAGCTAAAGGCGCCGATGCACTTCACGTGGAGCTGTTATAAAAATGATAATATTGCCTGTGGCGAATGTGATAGCTGTGCGCTAAGGCTTCGTGGTTTTCAACAAGCGGGAGTAGAAGATCCTATCATTTATAAAATTAAACCTGTTTATTTATTGTGGAAAAAGAGGCTATAATGGAAAAGAAAACAAAACAATTGGAAACATTCGAAAACGAGTATCCAAATAGGAATTACACTATTGTTCATACTGCACCTGAGTTTACATCGCTTTGCCCAAAAACTGGACAGCCGGATTTTGCAACAATTAATGTAGAATACATTCCCAATAAACTTTGTATTGAGTTAAAGTCGCTAAAGATATATTTAAGCTCGTATCGCAACGATGGGATATTTTTTGAAAGTGTTACAAATAAAATTCTAGATGATTTAGTTGTTGTTTGTAAACCACGTTATATGCTTATCACTGCAGATTTTAATATACGAGGCGGAATCTCTTCGGTTATTGAGGCAGAGTATAGAAGCGATGATTTTGAAGAAAACATTTTTTGAAACATAGTAGCAAATCTGTTTAAGTTGTTCTATGATTAATATAAAAGAGAAATTTTTTACAAAGCAGGAAGAACTGTTTTCAAAACATGGCAAGCAAATTGACTCTCTTAACTTTAGCAAAGAATACAGTTTCCTGATTGAAGAAATTATTAGAGAAATTGCCGGGCAGAACAAATATAATTTTGTGGTTGCTTCCTCAGGAAGTTTTAGCAGAAGAGAATTATCACCGTACTCGGACATTGATTTAATCTTTATCGCAGAGTCTGTTAGTGGGAATGAAAAAAAAATTGCCGATCTTGTTAAAACCTTTTGGGATAATGGTTTAGAAGTATCTCACACGGTAAGAAATTTTACCGATATTCCAAAATATTTATTTGATGACCTGCACACATTTACACAGTTTTTTGAAACACGTTATCTATTAGGCTTAGAAAAAATTTATAATAAATGGAACGAAGCTCTATTAAAAATCATAACCGATGATATCAGAATTGATTTGATTAAAAGAGTGATTGATGAATTTTCTGAGCGATACAAAAAACATGGAGATTCGCCGAAAGTTTTGGAGCCAAATGTGAAGCTCTCAGCAGGTGGATTGAGAGATTTGCAGGCAGTTGAGTGGATGCACATCTTCAGAAATAAAGCTCTTTTAAACAAACAGGAAGAAACAACACAAATTGAAGCGTTTATCAAAATTCTAAGAGAACAAAGTACAGTTTCTTCCGAAGAAGCAATGAGACTGCTTGGCAGCTACAAGCTTTTACTTACAGTCAGAAATCTACTTCACTTAAATTCCAAACAGAGAACAGACCGTTTTGAGTTTTCCGATCAAATAAGAATTGCAAAAATATTCGGTTTCGATGAAGAACATTTAGCTGATTTTATGAAAATATATTTCAGAGCTGCAATAGCAATTAATCGTTTTTCGAAGACAATGATTAAACAATACAACGATGAAATTCTTGCAACTCTGCCAGATTCACTTGCGATTGTGCTCGATGATGACTTTGAACTAAAGGGAAAAATTATTTCGCAAAGAAATAATAGTGAACTTACACTCTCCGATATTCTAAGAGCATATTACTATCGTGGTTTATATACCGCAAGGTTTGACAAAACATTGCGTTCGTATATAATCGAAAAAATGGAAGGCTCGGATGATTTTTCCTGGCACGAAGGTGAATCATCTGTATTCTTCAGAGAAATTCTAAAGCTACCGAAAAATGTTGGGGCAACACTTGCATCTATGAACGAACTTGGAGTGCTGGGTGCACTGATTCCAGAATTTAAGGATTTAAATGGATTTCTTCAGCATGGAGTATACCACTGTTATACAGCAGATGAGCATACAATTGTTGCGATTCAGAATATTGAAAATCTCGCAAATCAAAGCTCACAACTTGGTAGAATTTTTTATCGTGCTAGCGAAAAAGAAATGCTTTTTCTTGGACTTATGTTTCATGATATTGCAAAACCAATTAACATAAGCGGGCACGAAATTATCGGTGCCGAAATGGCCTCTTCAATTATGAACAAATTAGGTTACAGCGAAACAGAAATTGATCTGGTTTCTTTTTTAGTGAAAAATCATTTAGTAATGGAACAGACTGCATTTAGAAGAAATTTAAATGATCCCGAGACGCTAAATAATTTTTCTTCATTAATTAATTCGATTGAAGATTTGGAATTACTTTACCTGCTCACCTATGCAGATTTGTCCGCTGTTAATCCTGCGGTCTGGACAAACTGGAAAAGCGAGCTTCTCTCAGAATTATATAGAAAAACAAGAGCGATGCTGGAGGATAAAATTTCAGGCGAAGAACTCTTACATTCATCAACCTACATTATTCCAAAAGAAATTAGTAAACACTCCAAAAAAATATCTGATGCTCATGTGAAGGATCACATCGAATCAATTGATGATGTTGCCTATTCGCATAACTTTTCACCGGAAGAGATTGCAATCCACGTTGAAGAGATTAATAAAGGCAATTCGCTTTCAGTTGTCTTCAAAGAGCTAAACGGATTTACAAACATAACCGTAATTACAAAAGATTTTCCTTCATTGCTTTCAAAAATTTGCGGCGTCCTTGCTATAAACGATGTAAATATTCACGATGCAAAAATCTTTACAAGAAAAGAAGGAATTGTAATTGACACTTTCAACGTAACCGATTTTAGAACCCAAATAAAAATTGATGAAGAACGATTTAAAATAATTGAGATCGATCTTGATAGAGCGGTCAACGGCATTCTGCCGCTGGGAAAGGAAGTAGCCTCGCTAAAATCGAAGTGGTGGAGAATTGAAAGTAAAATTTTTAAGAAAACAGGACAGATAAAAGTTGCATTCGAACATCATGAAAAGTACACTATAATTGATGTTCATTCTCCAGACAGGCTAGGTTTTCTTTATCACGTTACAACAAAAATGAACGAGCTTGGTTTAAATATTTATTTTGCAAAAATTGCAACGCAGGGCGATTTAATTGTAGATGCTTTTTACGTTCTTGGAAGAAACAATAAAAAGATTTCGCCAAACGATTATGAGTTTATTAAATCAGAATTAACTGAAGCGATAATAAAAATATTATAGAGAAATATTTGAATTCAAAAGACAAAAAACAACCGGCTGGTTTGGGCAAAGATAACCAAAGCCCAATTGGCATTTTCGATTCGGGCATTGGTGGTTTAACAGTTGTTAAAAGACTGGCGGCAACCCTTCCAAATGAAAACATAGTTTACTTCGGAGACACAGCACGCGTTCCATACGGTTCAAAATCTAATTCAACTGTAGTAGAGTACTCAGTTCAAAACACAAAACTGCTTTTAAGTAAATATGTTAAAGCAATTATTGTAGCTTGCAACACAGCTTCATCAATTGCAATTCCCACACTTAAAAAAGAGTTTAACATTCCAATAATTGGAATGATCGAGCCGGGGGCTAAAATGGCTCTTCAAAAAACCAGAAACAAAAAAATTGGGGTGATTGGGACAAGAGCAACAACAGGAAACCTCGCATACTCTTCCGAAATAAAAAGAATTGATGACACAGCAAATGTAATTGAAAAACCTTGTCCGCTTTTTGTACCGCTCGCAGAGGAAGGCTGGACTGATCACAATGCAACACACGAAATTGCAGAAGAATATTTAAAAGAATTACGAAGAGATGGCATTGATACACTCGTTTTAGGCTGCACACATTACCCTATTTTAACAAATGTAATTCAAAAAATAATTGGAAAAAATGTTAACTTGATAGATAGTGGCGTTGCCTCTGCTGAACTAATTAAAGAAGAACTCCAAAAACTCGATCTGTTAACAAACTCAAATACAACAGGCTTGCAGGAATTTTATGTGAGTGATATACAGGTAAAGTTTAAGGAAGTAGCAGAGCTCTTTTTAGGTAAAGAAATTGAACACGTACACAAAGTTGATTTGGAAGAGCTCTCGCTAGAATAAAACAATTAAATCTCTTCAACTTTTCCTTTAAATAAGTTCTTCAAAAGCTTTCTGTCTTTTGTAACACTCAATGCAAGCATAAGTTTTATTCGTGCTTTCTGTCCGTTCAAATAATCTGTGAAAATAACTCCAAGTTTGTGGAGGTGTTTTCCTGCACCAGGATAACTATAAATGTATGCTGTTTCTCCTGCGGGACATCGCGATACTAAAACCACGGGTATTCCTTTTTTAAGTACGTATTTTATTCCATCAAAAGTTTTTGGGGGAACGTTACCAATACCGAGTGCTTCAACAACCAAGCCTTCAACTCCGCTGTCAGCAGAAAATTTAAAAAACTTTTCATCCATACCCGCATAAACGGTAATCAAATCAACATTGCTGTTTACTTTTTCCGTATCAATAATTTCCAAATGCCGCGGAAGACGGTTGTAAACTACTTTTCCGTTTTGCACAAAACCAAGCGAACCAAAATCCAAGCTTTGAAAAGTTTCAAATTCACTAGAGAAAATTTTCGTTACTTCGCTTGCAGCATTTACTTCACCATGCATGCTAACAAGTACCCCCATTCTTTTTGAGTTTTCATTTAGACAAACATGTATCGAATCCAATAGATTTTTAGGTCCATCCCAATCAGATTCAGAACTGTTTTTTACAGAACCTGTAAAAACAATTGGTGTTTCAGTTTTGATTGTCAGATCGAGTAGGTAAGCTGTTTCTTCAAGAGTGTCCGTTCCATGTGTAAGAACAATTCCATCGTATTTTTTTTCTTCAAGTCTCCTTTTAATCTGCTTGGAAAGATCGATCATTATTTTGGGAGTCATGTGTGGACCAGGATATCTGCCGAAATCGTAGCAGTTTATTTTTGCTATTTTTTTCACTTCGGGAATTTTATTTACAAGCTGCTCACCCGAATATTTAGGAACAACACCACCGGTTCTTTTATCAATTTTCATTGAAAAAGTACCGCCTGTAAAAACTATAAGTATGTTCTTTAATTTTTTCTTCATAATCAAAATCTGATTAATACAATGCAAAAGTTACAAAAAGCTCGTAAATCACAAAGAAAAATAACAAGGAATTGCAATTTAACTTGAAGCTGATACATGGTTAATTTAATTTTACAATAAAAAGCGAGGAAATTATGTTAATGGTAGAGAATGTTGATTTAACACCAAATCCGCATGCGTTAAAATTTATATTGAATGAAAAACTACTCAATATTGAAACACGCCAGTATGCCGAAAAAGATTCTGCAGAAAATGACCCTTTTGCTAATGGCATTTTTAAAATTGACGGTGTTGTTTCGGTTTTTTATATGGATAGATTTGTGACTATTGAAAAATCACCCGATGCAAATTGGGGACAAATACAAAGACCTTTTATCGAATTCTTAAAATCATTCGATAAAAATTTAATTCCCGAAGAAACAACAAAACCTCCAACAGAAGAAGAAGAAAACGAACTGCTTCAAAAAATTAATGAACTGCTCGATCAAAAAGTGAGACCGGCGCTTGCCGGAGATGGCGGTGGTCTGGAAGTATTAGGTGTGGATGGTTTTAGGGTTAGCATCCGGTATCAAGGTGCTTGCGGGAGCTGCCCAAGTGCGATTAGCGGAACTTTAATGGCAATTGAAGGTTTGCTTCGTAAGGATATAAATCCTTCAATTGAAGTTGTAGCTGCGTAAAATTTAAAGTCATTTGTTAATTTTGGCGAAGAACAAACTCTTCGCCATTTTTTATTAATTCTATTTTAATTATGAAGTAAAGTCAATTGGAAAATATATTTATTGCAAGTAGAAGTTTTCATGGAATTAGGATTGATGCAATTGCTTCAACTAAAGGAATAAGAAATATCTTAATTAATAATATCAAATCTCAATTCGATTCTTCAAAATTCAAGAAAGTTACCACAAAAGATTCTGCAATGTTTAATTTGTTCCAACAATTGGAAGAATATTTCAATAGAAAAAGAACTGAATTTGATTTGCCTTTAGAAATAAATGGAACAGATTTTCAGAAAAAAGTTTGGAGCGAACTGGAAAAAATCATATACGGAAAAACAATAACATACCAGGAACTTGCAACAAGATTGGGTGATGTAAGATCAATTCGTGCTGCAGGGAGAGCAAACGGTGCAAACACGTTGCCAATAGTTATTCCCTGCCACCGTGTGATTGGTACAAATGGAAAACTGATTGGATACGGCGGCGGACTGGATGTAAAAAGAAAACTGTTAGAGCTGGAAGGAAGCTTAAATCCTGATCTCTTTACTTAGTTTCAAACAATCTCAAAAAAATGAAACCCCTTGCAGTTTCATTCATCAATATTAATAGCAGCATCTTCCAACACTTTAGTGCCAGCATCAGATTTAAAAAACATCTGTCCTTCTTTTGCCTGCACTAATTGATCAAGCTCATTTTGATAGAAAAATCTCTCTTCGCCAAAGGCGGGCTCAAGTTCATTCAGCCAGGTTGCGGTTTCGCTGAACTTTGCAAAGAAAGGTGTTTTAGTCCACTGCGGATTTCTTGCCTGCAGCATAGTGAGAACAAAAACTTTTTCGCCCATAATTTCTGCAATGCCCACTATTGCAACTTTGCCCGGCATAGCAGACATTGAGGGTCCTCTTACAGTTCGTGATAGTCCGGATACTGAACGGTATGCTTCTGTAAATATATCCAGAGCCCTGTTTAACGGAATTGAAAAATATTTTTCAGCACCAGTATTTCTCTCAATAAAAAAGTAATACGGAATGCATCCGAGTTTAATTTGCATCCTCCACATTCTTGACCACACCTCTGGATCATCGTTTACATGCTTAACAAGTGGTGACTGAGTTCTAATTTGTGCACCCGTACTTCTAATTCTTTTAACAGCTTCTTGTGCTATTTCAGTTTGCAATTCCTTCCAATGATTATAATGTCCCATAACCGAAAGGTGCTTTCCTGAGTTCACAACTTTTTCAAATAAACGTAGTGTATCATCTGCATCTTTATCGGTAACAAATTTGTATGGCCAGTATGCAACTGATTTTGTTCCTATTCTGATATTTTTGATATGATCGAAATCAGGTTCCAGCAAAGGTTCAATATAAGCTGCAAGTTTAGCAGCACTCATCACCATCGGATCTCCGCCAGTCAGAAGAACATCACTAACTTCCTTTTGATCACGCAGGTAATCCTGAAATCTGCCAGATTCTTCAGTAGCAAACTTTAAATCGGTCATTCCAACAAACTGTGCCCATCTAAAACAAAAAGTGCAGTAGGAATGGCACGTTTGACCGCTTGATGGAAAAATCAAAACTGTTTTTTTATACTTATGTTGAATACCTGCGATGGGCTCTTCATCCATTTTCGGTACGTTTAAAGTCATCTGCCCTGCAGGGTGAGGATTCAGTTCCATTCTTATCTCATTTGCAACAGATTTAATCTTTTCGGGGGATCCATTAGTTATAAGAGCATCAGCCATCAGTTTAAACTGATTCTCGGTAAGCATTTCTTTTTGCATAAAAGTTAGCTGATAGATTGGATCATCTGGAATGTTTTCCCAATTAATTAATTCTTCAACAACATAATTGTTTACCCTGAATGGAAGAACATTTGAAACAACTTCAATATTAAAGCGTTCTTCCTTAGACAGCATTTGCACCTGTGGAATTTTATCTAAATTCTTCAAGCTGTAGAATATCATTTTCTTTGGATGTATCATCCCTTACTCTCTTTCTTTTGTTTACTATAACTTAATGTGTATGCAAAGAAAGGGTCTAATAAATTGAACCCGGTTAATAAGTCCCGCAGATCAAATTGGGGTTGTTAAAATAATAGAATAATTGGTTAAGTCAAGTAATTAATTGAAGCCGAAGGAATCTTAAGGCAGAATATTAAGTAAATATTACAGAAATTGATTATAGAAGCTATTTAAGCTCGGCAAGCTTGCCAATATCATCTAATTGAACAAATCTTTCACTGAATTTATAACTTCCTTTTGCAGTTTTTATTGATTTTACAAATTTTACCGTGATGTGGTCAGTTTTTTTCTTCTTTTTAACTTTATCTGCAAATGATTGCGCTTTTGCCATAATATACTCCTAATTTTGAGCCACTAATATATTAAAATCGAAATTATAAAAAAAACTATCTAAATTACCTCAATTCTATATCCCATAAGAATCCCTATTATTAATGTATCATCTAACCTGCCGGCTTGAAATAAATCTGGCATAAAGTTCGTTGTTTATTAAAAATTTAATCTGTAGGTTAATTATCTAAATTTGGTGAAAAAATGTTGTTATTGGCAATAATCATAATATTATCATATCTAGTAGGATCAATTCCAACCAGCATAATAATCAGTAAAGCAGCACGTGGAATTGACATTAGAAATCATGGAAGCGGTAACGCGGGGGGCACAAATGTTATGCGTGTTCTCGGATGGAAATTCGGTATACTCGTTATTATGCTTGATGCTCTAAAAGGTGCTATTGCAGTTATTATCATTGCAAGATTATTTTTTGGTCCGTTGCCTTTTGAAAACATATCACCATTTGATGATTTTACATTAGTTCAAATTATTGCAGGTTTAGCAGCTGTAGTTGGGCACATATGGACTGTTTTTGCTAGTTTTAGAGGAGGTAAAGGAATTGCAACTGCTCTCGGAATGTTAATCATGCTTGTTACAGTTGAAATGCTTATTGCAATCGGAGTTTTTGCACTTGTTGTGTTAATTTCAAGATATGTATCGCTGGGATCAATAATAGCAGCGATCAGTGTTCCTTCCACTTTATTTATTCGCGAAAATCTTTTACATATAAATATCCCTGGATACAATACCTTGTTTCCTTTTATTATTACGGTTTCTGCTTTAGTAATCTTTACTCACAGAAAAAATCTTGTTAGATTGATAAATGGAAACGAAAACAAAATTAGCTTTCGAAAGAAATCTAAAACAAGTTAAATGAAAATCTCGGTTCTCGGCGCAGGCGGCTGGGGAACTACCCTCGCAATTTTACTTCATTACAACGGGCATAAAGTCACTCTTTGGGAGTATCAGAAAAGTTATGCCCGTGAATTAAATAAAAAAAGAATAAACAAAGATTACCTGCCAGGAATAAAAATTCCAGATGAAATTATTATTACACCCGATCTTGACGAATCCGCAGATGATAAAAATTTAATAGTGCTTGCTGTACCTTCGCAATTTTTAAGAAAGGTAGTTAAGAAAATAAATTATAGCTCTATTAGAGATGCAGTACTTGTTAGTGTTTCAAAAGGAATTGAAAAAGATTCTTTGATGACAATGTCTCAAATGCTTTTGGATGTTCAGTCTTCCATGAGTGAAAATCAGATTGGAGTTATTTCAGGACCAAGCCATGCGGAAGAAGTAAGTCACAGAACTCCAACTGCTGTAGTAGCTGCTTCGGTAGATGTCGAAGCTTCAAAAACAATTCAAGCTGCTTTTGTCACTTCATACTTTAGGGTTTATTCTTCAACAGATATACTCGGTGTTGAGCTTGGAGGAGCATTTAAAAATATAATAGCTATTGGTGCAGGAATAATTGACGGCGCAGGATTTGGTGATAATACCAAAGCTGCAATTATGACCCGCGGCGTTGCAGAAATTTCAAGATTAGGATTAGCAATGGGCGCCAGACCAGAAACTTTTGCAGGTTTGTCCGGAATGGGTGATTTAATTGTAACCTGCATGAGCAAGCACAGCCGGAACAGATATGTCGGTGAGCAAATTGGAAAAGGGAAAAAACTGAACGCTGTTATTAAATCTATGGAACAAGTGGCGGAAGGTGTTGATACAACCCGCTCGGCAAAGAAGCTTGCTGAAAAATTTGATGTTGAAACTCCTATTACAAACCAGGTCTATAAAATTCTTTATGAAGAAAAAGATCCAATTAAAGCTACTACTGATTTAATGACAAGGGATATGAAGACTGAATGACTTACTCAGTAACCCTTCCGCTTGGCAAAGAAATTCCATTAATTTTCCTGAAAAGAGAAACTGCAAAAGAATCTGTCATTCCTGAAACAAAATCAATAATCCACAGCAAACGCTTGTAAATATCATCAGGAATTTCATCTGTTATTCTTTTAGGCAGAAGATTAAAAATTGTCCTGTTTCTATTCGAAATATTTCCAATGTATGCTTCGTTGTATGCGTGAGTAAAAGTATCTAAAAGTCCACCAAGCACCTTGTAACCGGCAACCTCCCTCTCGACTACACTCCTGTAATTATAAATTTTTTCTACAGACACATCTTTGATTGTCTTTAAAACCTGCCCACTATTTATAACTGAAATAAGATCACTTTCGAATTTGCCTTCCAGCATATTTTTTTCTTCGCATAAAAAAGCGTTTGCAATTTCAGTAACCAACTCACGAATTGCTACAGCACGTAAATAACCAACTTTGTCTTTTTCATCTTTCTCATCGTAGTAATTTATTTTGCTTGCAGTAACAAGAGGTTGTAAAAGTTCCTCGGTTTCTTTAAACGAAATTAGTCCAAGACGAAAACCATCTTCCAAATCCATAATGCGATAGCAAATGTCATCGGCTGCTTCAACTATATAAGCAAGAGGATGCCTACACCAGATGAAATGATTATTTTCATTTATATGTTTTAAACTGCATTCATTTGCAACAATCTTAAAGAGTTCCTTTTCAGTTTGAAAGAAGCCGTATTTTTTATACACTTTGCTTTTTAATAAGGAATGGGATCCGTCTATTAACGACTCGCGTGGATATTTTGTAACAGCAGCAAGAGTTGAATGAGTAAGACGAAGCCCGCCTTTTACTCTTGGATTTTGTAACCTTGTAATTATTCTAAAACCTTCTGCATTTCCTTCAAATTTTGTTAAGTCGTTCCACTTTTTTTCATCATTTATTTTTGCTTGAAATTCTCTACCGTTTCCGCTTATAAAATATTCAGCAATCGCATCCTCACCCGAGTGTCCAAAGGGAGGATTGCCAATATCGTGAGCAAGGCATGCTGCTGCAACTATTTCTCCAAAATGAAATTTTGTGAAGCGGCTCTTTAAATCGGGATGGCGTTCTACAATCGTTTCGCCGACAAGATTTCCTATTGATCTTCCTACGCAGGAAACCTCCAGACTGTGAGTTAATCTTGTATGCACAAAATCGCTTTCGGGAAGAGGAAAAACCTGAGTTTTATCCTGAAGTCTTCTAAACGCCGGCGAAAAAACTATCCTGTCAAAATCTTTTTGGAATTCACTCCTTCCATCAATTACCTTATTGCTAAGAGTTGTATCAGCAAGAAGTCTTGTATTATTTAACAGTCTGTTCCAATTCAAATTTCTTCCTTTCAAATTTACTTTTATTAAAGTTAAAAATAATTTTTTACAAAAGATTCAAATTATCTTTTTTTTGAGTTTAGTTGATTGATAGATTATTTTTCATTTAATGAATTCTCTTTCAAAAGAAAACCTGAACCAGTCTGTTCAATACGTTAAATCAGTTGGACCAAAACGTGCCGATTCATTTGCAAAAGTAGGAATAAATACTATTCATGATTTACTCTTATTTTTTCCATCACGGCATTTAGACCGGACAACTGTTTTAACTGCTGCTAAAGCATTCTGTTACTTAATTAACGGCTACGATGGCGAGCTTACAGTAATAGGGAAAGTTGTTGACGTAGAATCAAAGCGATTTGGTAAAAGAGAAATACTAAAAGTCCAGTTCAGAGATTCAACCGGGTTTTTTGAATGCATTTGGTTTCAAGGTGCAAAGTATTTTAAATCTGTCTTTAACGAAGAACAGGTTTTCGCCGTTTCTTCTAAGCCTGAAAAATCCAAGTTTGGTGCACTTCAATTTGTTCATCCTGATTTTGATAGAATTACAGAGGAGGAAGAGAAAAACTTTTTGCACACAGGAAAAATAATCCCGTTCTACAAAATTCCGAAAGAATTGAGAACTCAAAAAATCGGAGACCTTAGCATTAGAAGGATTATTAACTATGCAGTAGAGAAATACGCCGGTGAACTTGAAGAAACATTACCGGAAAAAATTATAAAAGAAAATAAACTTCTAAACATAAATGAAGCGGTTAAAAATTTTCATTTCCCGGTATCAACAGAAAAATTGGAATCTGCAAAAATCAGGTTCAAGTTTGAAGAGCTTTTTTATCTTGAGCTGATTGTTGCATTGCGAAAGAATTACTATCAAACGCGCCTGTCTGGTAATTCGATGCAAATAAAGACAACATTGATTTCGGATTTTTTAAAGGTTCTCCCATTCGAATTAACAAATGCTCAGTTGAAAGTTCTAGGTGAGATAAAAAACGATATGCTTTCAGAAAAACCAATGAACAGACTTTTGCAGGGAGATGTTGGTTGCGGTAAAACAGTTGTTTCGTTAATTGCAATGTTGATTGCAATAGATAACAAATTTCAAGCTGCTATCATGGCACCAACTGAAATATTAGCCGATCAGCATGCGAAAAATATTTCTGTAATGATGAATAACCTAGCAGAAAAGTTTACCAAACGTAAAATAAAAGTAAGCCTGCTTATTGGAGGACAAAAAAAATCAGAACGTGAAAAAAGATTACAGGAAATTGAACTGCAGGAAGCGGACATAATCGTTGGCACTCACGCTTTATTCGAAGAAAAGGTAAAATTTAAAAATCTCGGATTTGTTGTAATTGATGAGCAACACCGTTTTGGAGTTCGACAGCGAGCACGGTTTCAAAGTAAAGGGAATCAACCAGATGTTTTAGTAATGAGCGCAACACCAATTCCACGAACACTCTCACTAACTCTCTACGGAGATCTCGATGTTTCAGTAATTAATGAAATGCCAAAAGACCGTAAATCTGTAAAAACTGTTTTGAGAAGTGATAATAAACTTCCGGAAATTTTTAAGTTTATCTCAGAAAAATCAAAAGAAGGCTATCAATCCTTTATTGTTTATCCATTGGTTGAAGATTCAGAAAAGCTGGAGCTGAAAGCAGCAGAAACTTACTATAAAGAACTTAGAACTTCACACTTAAAAAATTTGAAGCTAGGTTTAATTCACGGCAGAATGAGCTGGCAGGAGAAGGAAGAAAAAATGATATTCTTTCTTAAAAAAGAATTTGATGTTTTAATATCTACAACTGTAATTGAAGTAGGAATTGATATTCCCGATGCTAATATTATTTTATTAAACGATGCTCATCGTTTTGGTCTTTCACAACTTCATCAATTGAGAGGCAGAGTTGGTAGAGGCAGCAAACAGGCCTACTGTATCCTTGTTACTAAAAACAAAATTGCAAAATTTAATTCAAATGAATATATAAGCCTCGATTACCTTTCTTCCGCTCAAATTGAAAAATATAAATCTGCAATACGGCTGCAAACGATGGTAAACACAAATAACGGATTTGAAATAGCAGAAACAGATTTAAAACTAAGAGGTCCGGGTGATATTTTTGGTACAAAGCAGAGCGGCTTTCCCGAATTAAAGCACGTTGATCTGGTGAAAGACACAGAATTAATTATTAAAGCTAAGAAAATAGCTTTCGAAATAATTAAACAAGATCCCTCCCTTGAATTAGACTCTAACAAAATGATAAGAAAAAATCTTACCACTTCTTATTCAGACAACATTAAGTTTTCCACAGTTGCATAATTGTTTCTAATTTTAAAAATTAATTTCAACTAATCAGTTTTAAATTAAATGCATAATTTAATCTGCTTTAAAAAGTATAATTTTAAAGTCAGTACATGATTGAACAGGAATTTTTTTTGATTGAGAACATGATTTTTAAAAATTCTACTAAAAAAAATTTTACAAAACATTTTTAAAACTTGTTGACTTATATTATATAAAGTTTATATTTGGAATAAAAAAAATAAAGGAAAAAATATTTTATCAGCTTCAAGTAATGTACGTTTAAATGTTGGGTTAACATTCAACGTGAAACCAGAAAGTGAAACTTTCCATGATGACCTGCCTCCAATTCAAAACTCACAGCAATATAAGTATCAGTCATCGGTAGATACGTATGCTGAATGGGACACTTGGGAAACAATTAATGCTGTAAAAGATGCAATTGAAGAAATTCACGATGTAACATTAATTGAAGCAACTGCTGAAGCCTATTATAAATTTAAAGAGATAAAACCGGATATTGTATTTAACATTGCAGAAGGTTTAAATGGCATTAACCGCGAATCACAAATTCCTGCCATGCTTGATATGCTTGAAATTCCTTATACCGGATCTGATGCATTGACACTTGGAATATGTTTAGATAAATCCAGAACCAAAGAAATTTTAACCTACCACAAAATTCCGAATGCTAAATTTATAATGGTAGAAAACACTGAGGATATTGAAAAAATTAAAATGGAATTTCCTGCAATTGTAAAACCTGTGTCGGAGGGTTCAAGCAAAGGAATATTTTCATCCTCATTCGTAAATAATAGTAATGAATTAAAAGACGAAGTGAACCGGATTATAAGAAATTACGATCAGCCTGCGCTGGTAGAAGAATTTTTACCAGGAAGAGAATTTACAATTGCTGTAATGGGTAACGATGAAGAAACTATTTTGCATCCGATAATCGAAATAAAGTATGATGATTTCCCGGAAAACGTAATTCCGCTTTATTCATTTGAAGCTAAATGGATTCTGGACACAAAAGAAAATAAGTTTGATGTATTCGAATGCCCTGCAAATCTGGATAAAAACCTAGAGGATAAAATAAGATCTACTGCGCTTACTGCGTATAAAATTTTAAGATGCAGAGATTGGAGCAGAATTGATCTTCGTTTAGATAAACATGCTATCCCAAACATAATTGAAATAAATCCGCTGCCCGGCATTATGCCAGATCCGAATGAAAATTCAAGTTACCCTAAAGCGGTAAGAGCAGCTGGATTGACTTACAAACAGATGATACAGAGCGTTTTAAATTCAGCACTTAAGAGATACAAGTTGATATGATTAAAGATGTTAAAATATTAATTTGCTACAATGCGCCCGTAAGTGTCTTTTCTGTTTACAACGGAAAGAGAAGCAACGAAGAAACTAAGGGCAAAGATCTTTCTGAAAAAAGTTTCGTTAAGGAGCTAAATAAAATTAAAAGAGCACTATCAAAGTATTTTAAGAATGTAGAGGCACTTGCAGTTGATAGAGATGTTAATAAAACATTAAATAATATTAATTCCTTTAATCCAGATATCATTTACAATTTTGTAGAATCAGTTGAGGGAATTTCATCTTACGAATGGTGTATGACAGGATTGTTTCAGTTGCTTAGTTTAGAATTTACTGGCTGCACACCAATTTCCTTGGGAAATTGTTTAAACAAGGAACGCACAAAAACAATCTTAAAAGCAAGAGGTATACTTACACCAGATAATATTATACTTCAACAGAACAGCAGGTTTACGGAAAAAGATATAAATCTTAATTATCCAATAATTTTAAAATTAAATACAGAGGATGCAAGTATCGGTATTTCGGAATTTTCTGTAGTGAATAATTATAAAAAGCTAAGAAAGCAATTTAGATTTTTAGCGGAAACTTACAGTAAGGACATAATTTTAGAAGAATTTATTAAAGGAAGAGAATTAAACGTAGCAATTCTCGGTGACAAAGTTTTACCAATTTCCGAAATCAAGTTTAAAGGTTTACCCAGCGGACTTCCGAATATTGTTACTTACGACAGCAAATGGATTGAAGGTAGCACATATTACAATAATACAAAACCAGTTGTTCCTGCTGAGCTTGGTGAACGAATTAAAAATAAAATTGAAAAAGTTGCGTGGGCAGCTTATGAAGCACTAAACTGTCGAGATTATGCACGTGTTGATATTCGATTAAGTAAAAACGGTGTCCCTTTTGTAATAGAAGTTAATCCAAATCCTGATATTTCTTCTGATTCAGGTTTTGCAAGAGCAGCAGAAGCAGATGGAATAACTCATGAAGAACTTCTTTTCACAATAGCAAACTTTGCATTAATCAGAAAGACAAAGAATGATTCGCAGGCTAAAGCCAGTTGATACAAAAAATATTGAGGGAATTTTAAAAAAAATTCCTGCTTTTACACAAGAAGAAATAGATGTTGCTATGGAATTAGTTAATGTTGCTGCATCTGATTTACAGCAGAGTGACTATAATGTGTTTGTTTTTGAAGAAGATGGCATGATTATTGGTTATCACTGCATCGGCAGAAGACCGTTAACTGATGCAGTTTATGATCTTTACTGGATTGTAACCGATCCTAATCATGGAAAAAAAGGAATTGGAAAGAAACTTTTGGAACATGCAGAAAATTTTGTAACTGATCAAAACGGCAGGTGGCTAATTGCCGAAACTTCTTCCAAAGATAGTTACTCTGCAACAAGAAATTTTTATATGCGTAATAATTACAGCATAATAAGTGAAATAAATGATTTTTATTCCGTTGGCGATGGATTAGTCGTCTTTGGAAAATACTTCAATCATAGGAACAAGTAAGGAACTATCATGGAACTTTGGCAAGAAATGGTCAGGGATAGTGTTCACACTGTAGATCAGGTTGTTGAAAAATTCAACATTGATCGAAAAGATGCAGAAGACCTCGATGAGTTTTTTCAGGCGCGCATAAATCCCTACTATTTAAGTCTAATCCAATATCCCGGAGATCCTATTTGGCAGCAATGTGTACCAGCAAAAATAGAATTGAAAGATTTTGATGCCGAAGAGGATCCACTGCACGAAGACGAGATGAGTCCTGTTCCCAATATAACTCATCGTTATCCAGACCGTGCATTATTCTTGGTTACGAGCCAATGTGGAATTTATTGCCGTTTCTGTACTCGGAAGCGAAAAGTAGGCGACTATGAAAAGATTTCTATGAAAGGATTGGAAAGTGCATTCAAATATCTCGAAGAACACAAAGAGATTAGAGATGTTATTCTTTCCGGAGGTGATCCATTAATGCTTACAGATACTATGCTGGAAAAGATTCTAAAACGGCTGAGACAAATGAAGCACATTGAAATAATTAGACTTGGCACTAGGATGCCGGTAGTTCTTCCACAAAGAATTACACAGAAACTTTGTAACATGCTTAAAAAATATCATCCGATTTACTGCAACACTCATTTTAATCATCCGTGGGAAATAACAGAAGAAAGTTCCAGAGCTTGCGAACTACTTGCCAATTCAGGAGTTCCGGTTGGAAACCAGATGGTTATAATGAAGGGGGTTAATGATGACCCTTCTGTTGTAAAAGAATTAATGCAGAAGTTGTTAAAAATAAGAGTGCGCCCATACTACATGTATATGGCAGACGAAACCAAAGGAGCAAATCATTTCCGTACATCTGTTGAAACAGGTTTGAAAATTGTTGAATCATTAAGAGGACACACAAGCGGACTTGCAATTCCACATTTTGTTATTGATGCACCTGGCGGAGGCGGGAAGATACCGATAATGCCTAACTACGTTTTACACCGTGACGAAGAACAAATAATCCTAAGAAACTTCCAGAACAAAATTTACTCATATAAGAATTATGCAGATAAAAATAATCCTAACGGATATAACAGTAAAAGGAAAAAGAGAAACGGAAGCAAGAAACCAGCTAGAAAAAAAGTTAAAGTTCCGGTTTTTGAAGAAGCATGAATTCACAACATAAATTGAATAATATAATGCCATCCCACCTTCACGGGGTGGCATTTTTAGTTTAACTCGATTTTCAATTAATCCAAATCATTTATTTTTTTTGTTCTCATATCAATTCCCCAAAGAAGTTTATTGCGAAGTGTTTCGAAATAAGTTGTTAGAGAAGTTCTAATCATTTTTAGCGACTGTTCGCTTTTTATTATTTTTAACTCCAGCGGTGGAGGAAAATTATAGACCCTCTGCCCATCACAACTTATTTGAACATCACGGTGAGGAGAATCGGCACGTATTTCTATTTCTTGCTTAGCAGCCAGAACCAATGGACGCACTGTTAAGCTGTGCGGAGATATTGGGGAAAGAGTAATTACATTTGCAGTTGGAGTTACTATTGGACCACCAACAGAGAGCGAGTAACCTGTTGAGCCGGTTGGAGTAGCTATTATTAATCCATCAGCAGAAAAAGTTGTTACATATTTGCCATCAACCCGAGCAGTTATTTCGATCATTTTGGCCCAGCCGCCTTTTTCGATTACAAGATCGTTAATGGCAATTAATTTATCATCGGCTAGTACGTCACACTTGCCAACAAGTACCATTCTTTCTTCAATTGTATATTTTTTGTTCTTAATTACATCTATAACTTTATCAATTTGTGTTATATCAGTTTCAACTAAAAATCCGAGCTTGCCAAGATTTAATCCTAAAACCGGCTTATCATAAACCAAAGCATTATATGCAGTTGCCAACATTGTTCCATCTCCGCCAAGGGAAATTATTAAATCACTTTTTTCATAAATTTCTTTATCATCGCTAGGAAAATCCTCGTGAATTTCGATTTTAAGTTTGTTTTTATCCTCGGCAAGCGATTTTGTAAGCAGGTAATTTATGTTTGCCGCCTTTAACTTTTGAAGAAAGGAAGAGACAACATCAAATACATTTTCCTTAGTAACATTAGCTATAATGCCAACTAGCATAATATTTTACTTTTTCTCGTCTGAATTTTTGTTTGTCTTTTCTGCAGCTTTTTCATCTTCTTTCTCTTCAACAGTTTCATCTCCCTTATTTTTATCTTTATCAACTTCGTCTACATAGTTGAGTTTCAGCTCTTTTAGTGTTTCAGTAAGAAATTTTTCTTCATATTCGGAAAGGTTTCCTTTTGTTTTGGCTACAAGCATATCAAGTGTATCTATATAAATTTTTGCATGCTCAAGATTCCGTTCAATTTTGTCTGAAACCGGATTCTTTACCTTCCCCATTGCCATCATTGCTATCTGCTGGTTTTGTATTATTAGCTGCATAAATAAAATATTTTGATTGGCTTCTTCCATAGCATATCACTCCGTTTTGTTTTTTTGATATTCAAAATTACAACAAATTGATGATAATTTTACAGACATTTAGGTTTAATATTTACAGAAAATTAAAGAGCCATTCACATTTTTAACGTAAATTCATTTCATTCACAACGCTAAAGAAAGTATCAGCTAATTCTGAAGTTAATTTTTTTCTGTTATATTCTTCTATATTCTTTCGGCGAAATGATTGTTCCAATTCATTTTTTGCAAAAAGATTAAATAATTCTATTATTCCTTCCGCTATTTTATCTGAGTTATTATTTCCAACAACAATCCCGGCATTTGTTCTACGAAGTACATCTGCTGCAACGCCATCTAGTGGAACAACTCCTAATATAGGTCTGTTGGAACGCAAATATTCAAAAATTTTTCCTGTAAATATTCCTTTGCTGTGGGGATACTCGCCAATTAGTAATAACAGCACTTTTGCCTGAAACATTTCTTCGATCACATTCTTGTGCGGCTGATACAGAACCAATTCAGAATATTCTTCAAGTTGCAGGCTTTTAAAGAAGATTAGATTTTCAAAATCGCCCGGGTTATCAAGCTGACCAATAAATTTTAACTTAATCCGCTTTTTAAAATCTTCATTTTGATCAAGAACTTTTCTCACAGCAGAAAAAAACTTTTGCGGATTTTGTTCTTTATTAAAAATTCCAGTGTAAGTAATTCTAAACTCCTTCTCGAGGGGCTTTAAATTTTCTGTTTGCAAAAAATCATCTTCATCGTAACCGTTTGTTATAGTGGTAAGCTTAGAATCCGGATAAAGCTTGCTGAAATGTTCCATCATCAAAGGTGTTGCGGTTATAATTTGGTCTGCATACTTAAATACTATTGCTTCCAGTTTTCTGTCAATTATTAATCGCCATTGGTTCGCAGGAAAATTAGCTCTATCAACCCAAAAGTCTCTGAAATCTGCAGCCCACGGCAAGCGTGTAATTATTTTTAGTATAAGAGCAATTAAATGATCTGTGAATGGTGATGCCGAGGAATAAATAATTTCCGGTTTTTCTTTTCTAATTATTCTCCAGCCGCGCCAAACTGCAAACGGAAGCCATAAAATTTCGTTGTCCGGAATAAACAAGTAAGTTTTCAGCTTTACAAGAAATCCTTTTTTGAGTGTTTTCTTTGGTTGGAATTTGTTCTTGATTTGCTCTGTTTCTTTCTGTGAACGTTTTTTAATTAATTTCCTTACCCACTTCATCGGTTCAATAGAAAACGTCCTGTAAATTTTGCAGTTGCTTTCCACATCTTTTAACAAGCCATCATCGCTGTAAAAATCATACGGCTCTTTTACCGTTAGGACAAGGGGTTGCCATCCAAACTGCGGTAAGTACTTTACAAATTTAGATGAGCGCTGAACGCCACCACCTGCAACTGGCGGAAACAGGTAAGAAATGAATAGAACTTTTTTTCTGCTGCTATTTATTAGTCTTTGGGATTGATTAGCTTTCAATTGAACTGACTATTCTTTATTTATTTAGGTTCAAAATAACCTTTTTCATAATTTTAGAATCGATTGTTTAAATCGTTGTCAAAATTTTTTCTACTTGAGAAAATTAATTTTTAAGCCAAATATAATCATTACTCACTACCATTTTACTGCAGATTGGAATCTGAACAAAAAAAAATACTTTTTGTAACATTACGATCAGATATTGGAGGAGGGCCATACCACGTTGACTTGTTAACTAATAATTTGCAAAATGATTTTGTTATTTTTATTGCGTCGCCATTAAATGAGCCTTACGGAATTAGATGGAAAAATACTCTGGGCAGAGAAAAATTTTGTTTGCTACCTTTTCGTTCATTTAAAGTTAAATCTCTCTTTAAGCTTATTTCATTCATTAAACATAATAAAATTGAGATAGTCCACGCACACGGCAAAGGTGCCGGAGTTTATTCAAGGCTGGTTAAGTTTTTTTATCCTGATGTAAAAGTTGTATTTACTTTTCACGGTTTACACTACCAAAATTATGGATTTCTTAAAAAAAGGATTTACATATTTTCAGAAAAGTTATTTAACATTTTTACTACTCAATATATTAATGTTTCAAACGGGGAGAAGGACATTTGCTTGCGATATAAGTTATTCAAGTCCTCAAAATCGGTCGTTGTATATAATGCAGTTGAAGCACTACAGATCAATCGTGCTAAAAAATCAAAAATAAGAAAACAAATAAACTTACCGAGCGAGAAATTCATCGTCATTTCAAGTGTGAGATTTAATCATGAAAAAAATTTAAGAGATACAATAAGGCTTGCTGATAAATTACGAGGTAATACGTCAATATTTTTTGTGATTATTGGAGACGGAGAAGAAAGAGCTATGATCCAAAAAATGATTTCTGATAAAAAATTGACTAATGTTATGCTTACCGGGTTTGTAAAAAACGTAAACGAATATTTAAATGCAGCGGATTTATACTTATCAACTTCTTTATGGGAGGGAATGCCGTATTCAGTAATTGAAGCTGCTGCTGCAGGTTTGCCTATTGTTGCAAGCAATGTAACGGGCAACAATGAGGTTGTTGAAAATGAAGTGAATGGTTTTTTGTTCGATTTGACTATGCTCAGAGATGCAGCACAAAAAATAATGGATATTTTAAATTCTAAAGATTTGCAAATTAAATTCAGTAAAAATTCAATTAATGTGTTTGAAGAGAAATTCGAGTTGAGCATTATGATTGAAAAGATGAAAATAATTTACAAAAAAATAATTGACAACGATGAGATCAAAGATTAAAACCGCAATTGTTCACGAATGGTTTGTTAATTATGCTGGCTCTGAAAGGGTCGTTGAATCACTAACAAATTTATTTCCCCATGCAGATGTTTTTGCTCTTGTCGATTTTTTAAATGACAAACAGCGGGAAATAATTTTGAAGGGGGCAAAAGCTAATACATCTTTTATTCAAAAGCTTCCATTTGCTAAAAAGAAACACCGAAATTATCTGCCGCTTTTCCCTATGGCAATTGAAAAGTTTAATCTGTCCGATTACGAATTGATTGTTTCAAGTTCACACGCTGTTGCAAAAGGAGTGAAAACAAATAAAGACCAGCTTCACATTTGCTACTGCCACTCACCGATGCGCTACGCTTGGGATAGTGCCGACGAATATTTAAAAGGTTTCAAAGGTTCTGTTGCAAAGTTGTTCGTCAATAATTTGAAAAAATGGGATTTGAAATCAGCAGAAAATGTTACTCATTTTATAGCTAATTCAAAGTACATTGCAGATAAGATAAGAAGAATTTATAATCGTGAGGCTGATGTTATTTATCCCCCTGTTGATGTAGGTAATTTCAATCTTTCTTCAAATAAAAAAGATTACTATCTAACTGCATCACGTTTGGTTCCATATAAAAAAATAGATTTAGTTATAAAAGCTTTTAATAAAACACCCAATAAAAGACTAATTGTTATAGGAAGCGGGCCTGAAAAAGTAAAATTAAAAAAAATTGCTGGGACAAACATCGAATTTATAGGACATCAATCTGCCAAATCGCTGGGTGAATATATGCAATCAGCGAAAGCATTTGTCTTTGCAGCAGAGGAGGACTTTGGAATTATTGTTGTAGAATCTATGGCGTGCGGTACGCCGGTAATAGCTTTGAGTAAGGGCGGAACAGCCGAATCAGTTTTGGATGGAAAAACGGGAATACTCTTTAATGGGCAAAAACCTGATTTAATTCTGAATGCCATTTTAGAATTCGAAAAAGTCGAGAACGGATTTAATCAGCAAAAAATCAGAGAACATTCATTAAAGTTCAGTAGAAAGCATTTTGAGGAAAAAACTCAAACATTTATAAATGAAAAAGCTGAAAAATTTCTCAATAATTAAAAAAGTAAATTTATTTAATGATTGTAAATAAAAAATCAATATTTATCTTCAGACTTCTAAGCGATTTACTTTTACTGAACGGTGCATTCCTTGTTTCTGCAATTGTAGCACAATCGTGGGAGATACTACTTGATAGAAATTACATGTTTTTCCTGCTTATCAGTTTGAACCTGATTTGGGTTGTTACATCCAACTATTTCAACCTCTATGATGATTTTAATTCAAGAAATTTTCCTGTTCAATTTGTAAACATTTTAAAGAATAGCATCATCCAAATTTTAGCAACTGTTTTTTTCATCTTTCTTGTAAAAGAAGATTTATTCACCCGCTACTTTATTGTTTACTACGCAATGCTGCTTGTTTTTTTTATTTGTTTACGGGTTATTCTTTTCAGAAAAATTTTGAAATACTTAAGACGGAGAGGGAAAAATATAAGAAACCTCATGATTGTTGGCGAGGGTAAATTTGCTGAAAATTTTGAAACAATGATTGGTAGTAATCCTGATTTTGGATACGATTTAAAGCAAACACTTGGACTGAATAATGATTCTTCTTCAGAATCCATTAAAGAGCAAATGGAATATTCAATTAAATCATTTTCAATAGATGAAGTGGTAATTGCGTTTTCCGATGCATCTCGGGAATTAATCGATAGCATCATAAAGACTTGCAACAATAATGCTGTAAAAGTTCACATCATTCCCGATTACTTAAATTTTGTTTCGAACAGATTTCAACTAACATCATTCGGTGATTTTCCGATTATTACAGTACGACGCGAACCACTGGATGAAGTTCAATGGAGAATTGTGAAGCGTTCTTTCGATTTAATTTTCTCGCTGTTCGTAATTGTTTTTATACTAATCTGGATGATACCATTGATTTTTATTTTATCAACATTTTTATCTAAAAGCTCCGTCTGGTTTATTCAAAAGAGAATTGGAACAAAAAACAAAAAGTTCAATTGCTATAAATTTAGAACAATGCTGCCTGAAATAGAACCGGATAAAAAATTTAAGCCAGTAATTGAAAACGATCCGCGAGTTACAAAGTTTGGCCGGTTTTTAAGGAAATCTAACTTGGATGAGCTACCTCAATTTATAAATGTTTTAAAGGGGGAGATGTCCGTAGTCGGTCCACGTCCGCACGCTGTTTCCTACAACGATATGTATGGAAAAATAGTAGATGAAATTCGTCTAAGGCACAATGTTAAACCAGGTA
>JABDPB010000061.1 GCA_013042995.1 Ignavibacteriaceae bacterium
TGCTCGCATCTTTAGTAGTGAAGGCAAAATATAATTTATCCCAGCTCAGGTTGAATGAGCCATTCTCAAAATCAGTGTCATAGAATATTCCCGAGAAAGAATTGCCTTCTATATTCTCAATTACAAATTCCTTCAAGTATGGTTCCGAATCAGGTGTGGGTCTTAAATCAATTATCCAAACACCCTCCACTCTACTCAAATCAAAATTTGCATTGAAAGATGATTCTGATTGGGCAGTAATATTTCCAGCAATAAAAATCAAAAACAGAAAAAAATATGAGTTAAAGCAATTCATTTCCTAAACCTATCAAATGAATATTAAAACAAGTGAAAGTACCAAAAAAGTTAAAGCAGGAAGAGATTTTAGTGGGGGATCTTTTACTTTAAAATGCATAATAATGGCTCCCAACATTAAAATTGCCATACCAATGGCAGCGGGTCTTACCAACTCAGGTATCCATATTCCAATAATTAGTAGACTTGCTAGAATGATTTTTAAAGAGCCTATTAATATCATAAACCAGCCAGGTAAACCGTAGGTGTTAAATTCTTCTTTCATATTCTGTGCAGAGCCACCCCTCCAGGATGTTGCCTTTCCAAATCTCAATATCCAAACGTTAAAAATTGAAACGGCTATAATTAACTGAATTACTATGGGAATCCATTCCATTTTATCACTCCTTTTACTTTTAAATAAAAAATTTTGTTAAACAATTAACTAATTTATATCACACTTAAGAAAACATAAAAATTCAATATCATAAAGAACAATGAGGGAAATGAAGGCCAAAAACCGTCTTTCACTTTTAGCCTAGTTCCAAAACCTAATAACATTAGCAAAGTTAATCCACCAGAGGAAATTAGTAGGATAAAATTAAACTTTAGTCCCACCAACATACCAATTCCTCCTAGCAGTTCTAGTATTCCAGTCAAGATGGTAAACTTTTCCAAGCCAAAGCGCTTAAATTCATTTTGCATCTCTGCTGATACAAACAAAAGACAGCCATAAATAATAAATGAAACGCCAGAAATTAAAATCAGCAGAGTTAATAATATATTCATCAATATTTTTTTCTTGGAAGAACAATTGTTCCTAGTCCATCTTCGCCACCAACTTCGCATCCTCTTCTATTAATAAATTCAAACACAGTAAAGGCTGCCATAGATGCATCCAGCATATCTTTAGCGCCGTTGTTAAACTCGTTAAAGCATAATTCACACTTAACGTTCTCTTTGTCCAACATTTTGTAAGAAGCCGAGGGGAAAACCTCATAAAGAAATGGAAAGTCTTTTAGCCGCTTAAAAATATCATAGCCAAGTTTCATCCATTCGGGAGATTCTTCAAAGGTTTTTGTCCATTGTGGATTTGCCAAGTTATGAGACTTAATTATCACTTCGCATTCGCGCCCATTGCTTCGGTTAGATTTAATATCCCATTCTTTTTTCTTTTTATCAAAATATCTTGTTCGTAACTTTTTTAGTGGCATACGCGGCGCATCAATTGCTATTGCAATTATATCTTTTTGATTATTGGTTAGTTCCTCAAAATTTTTCTTAAAAGAGGCAGAAATGTTTTCTATAACCCAACCGCTCGTTACATATTTTTTGTTTGCATCAAGAATATAGTATGAACAGCCGCGACTTATTTGGACATCAATGCCAGCAAAATATTTTATCATTTTTCATATTAATTCTCTTTGAATTTTACAATGTTTTTTGCCATTCCATTAAATACAAAATAGTGAAATGGTAAAACAGAATACCAGTATAATCTTCCAAATAAACCCTTAGGACGAAATGTTGCTATTTGTTTCAAAGAATATTTTCCATCTTTATTAATAATATTAAATTCAAGCCAGGCCTCTCCCGGTAATTTCATTTCAGCATAAAGAAGTAACCGTTTGTTCTGTTTATCAGCAGCAAGCACTCGCCAGAAATCCAGCGTATCGCCAGTATTAATTTTGTGTAAATTAGTTCTTCCCCTACGCAAACCTACACCACCAGCAAGCCGATCTAAAAAGCCACGAAGGTGCCAAAGCCAATCTCCGTAATACCATCCTCGTTGTCCGCCAATCGACCAAATGTTGTCTACTACTTGTTCAACATCTGATGTAATTTCTTTTTCTCTTTTATCAATAAAGCATCCATTGGTTGGAACATTAACGTGCTCGAGTAATGAATTATCAGAATAACTGGAAATAAGAGAATCCTTCCAGCTGGAGACAACATTGTTATGCTCAATTTTTTGAAATGCAAGCTGCACGGCTTTTTTATATGTGAATGGTTTTATATTCAGTAATTTTTCAAGTTCGTTTTCCTTTGCAACAACCTCTATTTTCATACTATTAACAAGATTTATCGCAAGCATATATGATGTTGATGTAACAAAGTATAGCCAATAAGATGAAAGGCGAGGAGTCATAACAGGAACGGTAAAAATAAATCTTTTCAATCCTCGAATCTCTGCAAATTGTAAAAGCATTTCTTTATAAGATAAGACATCTGGACCCCCGACATCATATGATCTATTAAATGTTTCAGCCTTAAGTAAAACTCCTGAAAGATATTGAAGGATGTTTCTGATTGCTATTGGCTGATGTCTTGTGTTTAACCATTTGGGAGTAATCATTAGAGGCAGCTTTTCAACAAGATCGCGAATGATTTCGAAAGAGGCACTCCCTGATCCGACTATTATTCCCGCCTTTATAGATGTTAAGGAAATATTACTTTGTGACAATATCTCTTCAACCTTTTTTCTCGAAGCAAGATGTTTAGAAAGTTTTTCTTCATTTGTAATTCCGCCAAGATAGATTATTTGCTTTGCGGTTGTTTGTTGAATTAGCCGAACAAAATTATTAGCAGATAATTCCTCAAGTGAGCCAAAGTCTTTGATATTAGAACTCATGGAGTGAATAAGATAATATGCGGCATCAATATCTTTAATCAGTTCTGATGAAGGAATATCTTTTAGAAAATCAATTTCAAATAAGGAAACTTTGGGATGATTATAAACACCATCTGATGGAAATCGACTTCTATTTCTCACGCAGCAAACAACAGTGTGTCCCTGTTCTATCAATACAGGTAGGAGTCTTTTGCCAATATATCCGGTGGCACCGGTTAATAAAATCTTCATTGGGGCAAATTTTAATAATTAAACATATATATTTTTAGATTGAGCACAATAAGCAAAAATAACCATCTTAACAATGTTTCCAGCTTCACTGAACTTTATGTTTAAGCTGAACGTTGTAGCGTTATGAAATACA
>JABDPB010000064.1 GCA_013042995.1 Ignavibacteriaceae bacterium
GCTAATAACTCTTTCTTTTTTTCTTCAGAATTATTGCTGGATTCAAGTTTTTTCACATTTGATGAATAAGCCGATAGCAGTTGCGATAGTTCGTCCTTCTGGTTATCCGAAAGCAAAAGTTTTACGCCGATTTTATCTACAAGTGTTTGGATTTCATCCTCGTTCAATTGCAGACTATCTGTTTGAGCAAAAAGCACCGATGTTAAAAGAATAATTATGATTATGCTTAAAATATATTTCATTTTACTTTGAACCTCTGTTCGAAAAATTTTTGTTGCCTGATCAAATGTAATATCATAAAAGAATAATTGCAATGTATTGCTGCAAACAGATGAAACATGGTTAAAATCTGTTTATAAATGTTGGTTTAAATAGTTATCTTTTACACTTAATTAATAGGATTATTCCATTGGATTCAAAAGAAAAATTAGCATTAAAATTACTTGAATACTATAGCAAACTTTTAACTGAAAAGAGTTTTTCTGTGACAAGTCCTGAAAAGCAAAATTTTGCATATGGAATTAATGTCTCAAATAAAAAACATAGAGTTGCACTTTTAGTTTATTTTGGAAAAAAGGGAAACAAAACTGTTCTACAAGGAAATAAGGAATCTGAAATTTACAAGAAATTAAACGAAATAATTTTTGGTGAAAAATTATTTGCGGCAAGAAATGATGACATTAATCCAGATTCTTATATCGGAACGGATGAATCGGGTAAAGGTGATTACTTTGGACCTTTAGTTATTGCAGGCGTATTTGCTGACCCTGAAATAAGTTTGAAACTGTTACAACTTGGTGTGCGGGACAGCAAAACAATTTCTGATTGGCAGATTAAAAAACTTGCAAGCGAGATAAAAAAGATCGCTAACAAAGATTTTGATACGATATCAATTTCACCAGATAAGTACAACAAACTCCATGAAAAAATGGGGAATGTAAATAAAATACTTGGCTGGGCACATGCAAAAGTTTTAGAAAATATATTAACAAATTGCGATGCAGAAGAAGCAATCAGCGATAAATTTGGAAATGAAAGATTAATCTTAGATGCACTTCAGGAAAAAGGAAAAAACTTAAAACTATATCAAACAAGTAAAGCTGAACGTTTTACTGCCGTTGCAGCAGCTTCAATTATTGCTAGAGATAGTGTAATTAGATGGTTTGAAATGAACAGCAGTGATTTAGGAATTAAAATTCCGAAAGGTGCTTCCGGTGAAGTTGAAAGGACGGCAAAAAAAGTTGCTAAGAAATTTGGCAAGAATAAATTAAACTCTTTGGTAAAAGTGCACTTTAAAACTTCCAAAAAAGTTTTTGAAAGTATTTAGGAGTTACAATGGCAGCTGATTCTCAAGTTAGAAGAATAGGTGTTTTAACAGGCGGCGGAGATTGCCCCGGATTAAACGCGGTCATTCGTGGAGTCACAAAACCTGCTCAAGATTATGGAATGACAGTCTACGGTATCTTAGATGGATTTGAGGGTTTTGTTGAAGGTAAATCAACTGTGCTTAGAGATAACGATGTCTCCGGAATTCTTTCGCGTGGGGGAACCATATTAGGCTCATCCAATAAAGGCGATCCGTTTCACTGGCCTACAGAAAAAGAAGGAAAAATTGACATTACGGATAGATCTCAAAACGTTTTAAAGAATTACAAAGCCTGGGAATTGGATGCTGTTATTGCTATTGGCGGTGACGGAACTATGCACATTTGCAAAAAATTATCTGATTTGGGAATAAATGTAATCGGTGTTCCCAAAACAATTGATAATGATCTAGATGCAACCGATATGACTTTCGGACACGATTCCGCTGTCTATATTGTTTCAATGGCTTTAGATAGATTACACACAACAGCATCATCGCATCATCGAGTAATTGTAGTTGAAGTAATGGGACGGTACGCAGGCTGGATAGCTTTACACGGCGGATTAGCTGGCGGTGCAGATGTAATTTTGATTCCTGAGGTGCCATTTACATGGGAAGCTGTTTACAACAAAATTCACAAAAGAGAATTAATGGGAAAACGTTTTAGTCTGGTTTGTGTATCAGAAGGAGCCAGAGCTGTTGGTGAGGAATTTATTACAAAGGGTAAGGATATTAAACGTACAGACCCAATACAGCTTGGTGGTATCGGAAAAGTTGTTGCTGATAATATTGAAGATAATACCGGTAGGGAAACGAGAGTAACGGTTCTAGGGCATTTGCAAAGGGGTGGAAGCCCAACACCCTACGATAGAATATTATCAACTAAATTCGGTTCATTTGCCATTGAATTAGCTTCTAAAAAAAGATTTGGATATATGGTGGCATTAAAAGGAAATGAAGTTGTTGACGTTAAAATTGAAGATGCAATTCAAAAGCAGAAACTAGTTAAGCCTAAAAATCAAGCTGTTCTTGCTGCTAGGGCTGTCGGAATCTCATTTGGTGACGAGTGAAAATAAGATAAAAATTTATTGATTTTCGACCATCAAGCTTATATATTTGTGCTGCTTTTTTGAGTTATGTTATTTGAAATTTAACATTGGGGTCGTAGTTCAGTTTGGTTAGAACGCCTGCCTGTCACGCAGGAGGTCGCGAGTTCGAGTCTCGTCGGCCCCGCACTTAAAAGCCTTAATACAAAACATATTGAGGCTTTTTTTATACAAGTAATTTTGATTAAATATTATATTTCTAGTCGTACTATCTGAAAATGAACAATCCCACCAAAACTTTTTTTTTGATTATTCAAATTAGATTGTAGTCTTCATTCAATAACTTCCGCAATACCTTTATTCTTTACATACTATTCAATGTCTTTTTCAATTGCTATATTAGCATTTACTTTTCTAATTTACTGAAGAGCGGATGAGAAAAAGTCTATTTAAATACCTGCCACTGATTTTAATTTATTTCACAAGCACATTTTCGCAAGTAGAAAACCTTCCACTAAACCATCCGGTTTACACTTTTCTAAAAGAAATGAAGGTGAAAAAGATTATATCTTACATAAATGAAGATATACCAAATTTATCACGCTTTGAAGTAAGAGATTTTTTAGTAGAAATTGATTCAAAAATACCTGAGCTATCAGGTGTAGAAATAAAATTACTTAACCGGTACAAAACAGAGTTTTATAAAAATCTTGATGAAGAAAAATCCACATACTTCTTTCAGCAGGGTAAAAATTTAGGTAATAGTTTTTCTGAAATCTTTTCAAATAAACTGAAGTATTTATATGCCTATGAAGAGGAAAATGCTAATGTATTTATAAATTTTCTAGGGCACTATACTTATTCACAGCTACTAAAACCTGAGGTGAATAATGCACATTTATATGATTTTGGACTTCGTGTACGTGGAACTTTCTTCAAACAATTAGGTTACCATTTATCCTTCATTAAAGGCGGAGTCAGCAGCAGCCGAACTGTTGCTGAAATAACAGAGCCTCGCTTGCTGCAAAGCTTTAAATGGATAGAAAAAGCAGATGAACTGAGTAACTACGATTTTACCGAGGGTTATATCAAATTTCACTCACAGCCAGCAGAAAAGATGAATCTTTCAATTCAACTTGGAAGAGAACCTAAAACAGTTGGATATGGATATGGCAATAAACTAATGTTATCAGGCTTAAATCCTGTCATGGATTTTCTTCAATTTAATTTTAGTTACGGAATTTTGCACTACACATCTATTCATGGTTCAACAGTAGGCAGATTTGATTCAGATCAGAGTAAAAGGTATACAAAATATTGGGCATTCAATCGTTTAAAATTATCGTTTGAAAATCTATTTGACATTGGAATTGGGGAGAGTATAGTTTATTCTGGGCGAGGAATTGAGCTGGCATATTTAACACCTTTTGCTTTTTACAAATTCATTGAACACTCACTTCAGGACAGAGATAATGGTAATCTCTATTTTGATTTACAAACAAGCTTCATTAAAAATCTGGAGCTTCAAGCAACTTTTTTACTCGATGAAAACATTCTCTTTAATTGGGGAGAGTTGAATAACTATATCAATAAAACTGGCTATCAGATCGGAGCTTTTTGGTACCAGCCATTTTCAATTAAAAATCTTTCTTTAATTTTTGAATACACTAAGATCAGACCGTTCGTCTATTCACACAAAAACTTTAAAAATACATACACTGCGTGGGAAGTAATTCTTGGTCATCCAATCGGCCCGAACTCCGATGAGATTTTTACAAAATCTGCTTACAATTTTAATGATTGGATACGATTGACATGCAACTATCGTTACATACGCAGAGGTGAAAATGTTTACAATAGTGAAGGAAATCTAATTAAAAATGTTGGCGGCGACGTATTTTTACCTTATGGTCCTGGCTCAGAAAGTGAAGAAGCACCTTTTTTAGATGGTGTTAGAATTGACAATAACATTTTTGAAGCGGGCTTAAGAGTTGAACCTATCCGAGATTTTATTTTTGATCTTGTGTTTAATTATAATATCGAAAACAACATTACTGAATCTTACAAAAGATATTTAAGCTATGGATTTATTAGATTTACTCTTGAATACTAATCTGGTAATCTTCAAAAAATAAAAGCCCTGTAAATGGTTTATTTACAGAGCTCTATAATTGTGGAAGCTACAAGATTCGAACTTGTGACCCCCTGTTTTAGACTCAGCAACTTGCAGTAGATTAATATACTACTCGCTTTATGAATTCCCCTGACACCGTATCAGCTGTAAAACTTTTTGCTAAAGTCAAATCCGTAAGTTTCAATCCAAATGAAATATCAATTAAGAGTTCTGATCTGTATATTCATTTTTTGAAATTTAATTTAGCAAAGAGGAAATTAAGATCAACTGTCAACCATCGCTTCCCCCAAATTACTGTAAATGTTTAACACTGTATCGATCTTAACTTTTTTGAAGACTTGGAGTATTGTTTTCGATTGACAAGCAACTCTAAATTCACTACCTCTATTTTTCGTGGTGGTTAGGCCATGAATAAGCATTCCAATTCCCCAGCTTGAAATAAATGTTACATCTGAGAGATCGACAACAATAACATTGAAATTCTTCTTTAAAACGTTAAGTAAGGATTCTTGAAACTCTTGTGCTTCATAACCTGTAATCTGATTAGCTTCAAATTTAAGAATTGCGAATTTGTCTTTTAATTTAGTAGAAACCTTCATATCGATTCTCGTAGGATTTTTGATTTAAATAAAGTATTAATATCTAATATATATTAATTAATAAAAAAATATGTTATTTCTATAAGAGTTTTTTATAGAGATTAAATAGTTTGAATGCTTAGTTATAGAAACTATTTAGGTACGCATGCGAATTAATCGAGATGATATATATTTTGTTAACGAAATATTTATACTAGTTTACTTGTTTCATACTTGAAAATAGTTTATTATAGAATATCCCCATTCCGAATTCCTTAATTATTAGTCACATAATTTTTTATCAATGGAATTGAATGTTGATTGGGATATGTAATACTTGTTAACTATTTATATTTATACATAGTTAAGACAAATCAAATTAAATGAGGGATTAACAATTTAAATTGATTTGTTTCAGTAAATAATTGAAAAGTAAATTCGGAATTAGACACTCCGCCTGCTTTCAAATAAGACCTAAAAGCTAATTTATTATTAAAATTTTTTAAAGAAAGGATCATTCTTATGAAAATGATTCAATGGAACATGCTTTATGTATTATTAATGTTCTGCGGATTGACTACATATTCATTTGCTCAGCAGATTACAACAGATCTCAGAGCATTATCGAAGGGTGCAGATGTAATTGTCGTCGGAAAAGTAACACAACAGGTTTCAAGCTGGAATGAGGATAAAACTAGAATCTACACAAGGGCGACGTTGCAGATTAATGATTATGTAAAAGGTAATAATTCTGGTAATAGTGTAATAGTAAAATACCTTGGCGGAGAGGTTGGTGAAATAGGAGAGAAATATTCTCATATGCCTCGATTTGAAGATGAAGAAGAAGTCTTGGTCTTCTTAATGAAGGATGAGAAGAGCACCGACTATAAAGTTTACAATGGAGAGAACGGGAAAATCCGTGTCATCAACGATTCGAAGACCGGGGAGAAGGTTACTCCATCAAATGTGCAGGTCAATTCTCTTAAGGCACAAATTAAAAACTATATAAATGACTAGTAACAATTTTATAGTTGAAACCTTCACTCAAAATATCAGAGGTTAAAATGAAGAATTTTATAAATATAATATTTCACTTAACATTTTTAATAACAATTGTAATTACATACAATAACACTTTTGCACAATCTAATAACAACTCATATGTTTTTGATGGCGAATTTAGTTATGCTGAAATAAAGGACGGCGATGCCCTTAACACAAATGCTAATCAAACTGCATATCAATATTTTGATAATCCATCATTTAGTAATGACAGCATATCTGTCGAGGCCTGGGTATATCTCATAGGAGAAAATCCGGGTGTTAAAATGCCAGTTGTACAAAGAGCATTTGACGATGGGTATGAAACCTTCTCGCTCTTCATTCAGAATGGAGTTGCTTATTTTACTATTGGGAACGGAGTTGGAGAAGTAAGCACAATTAATGAATCTCTTATACCTGCTTTTTCCTGGATTCATCTGGCAGCAACTTATGATGGTAACGATTTAAAGCTTTACTATGGTGGAGATTTGGTTGCTACCCAATCAGGTGTTAATCTTGGTGCTGGTCATTCCTCTGGGAATGGCGGACTATATATTGGAAAATCTGGTGAAGGTACATTTAGAGGATTGATCGATGAAGTTAGGATCTGGCGATTTGCATTACAGGATAATCACATAAATGGTTCTGGCGGGAATGGTAATCCTTCTGAAAATTTTCCACAATCGATTGCTGAATATTTAAATGGTCGTTGGTCATTTACAGAATTCTCATACTTCAATAATGTTAAATCACTTGATGATTTTTCTGATTATAGTAATCATCTAAGAGTCTATAACATTGATGAGATTGTGAACAGTAAGCATCCACAACTTTTAGTGGTGAATTCAAATGGAGATGCTCCTGATTTAAATCCTGGTGATGGAAAGGCAGATGCTGGCAATGGAGAAATTACATTTAGATCTGCTATTCAGGAAGCGAATGCACTCCAAGGACATCAGACCATTTATTTTTATATACCTGGTTCAGGACCACATATTATTCAACCTAGTTCTAGTTTACCAGAAATATTGGAAGCAGTTAGTATCATTGCGACAACTCAAAGTGGATATGCAGGCTTACCACTAGTTGAGTTGAATGGTGCATTCGGAAGTTTAATAATCTCTGGTGGAGAAAGTGTATTGCGTGGACTTGCTATAAGTAATCCAAATGGTTACAGCTTAAGGCTTTCAAATTTGGGTGGTAATAAAATTTTTTATAATGAAATTTCAGGAATCTTTGTAAGCTCTCCCAACAATAGTATCTCGAATAATTCTTTTTCTAACTCCAATGTTGGTGTTGAAATTTCAAATGCGGCACAAGGTTCAGTTCTATCAGGTAACACAATTTCAGGAAACAATGCTGGAATATCTTTTAACACTTCAAATTTTGCACTAATCCAAGAAAATGAAATTTCTAATAATATAAACGAAGGTATAATTATTAATGGAAGTGGAAATAATATTAGTAATCAAGTTATTTCTGATAATGGTGGTGTTGGAATCTTAATATCTTCTAATGGGGATAATAGTATTCTATCTGCTAATACAATTTCAGGAAATGTAAGTGCAGGAATTGATATTAATACTTCTGATTTAGTATTAAATCAAGAGAATGAAATTTATGGAAATGCAAGTTATGGTATAATTGTTAATGGTATTGGAAATAAAATTAGTAACCAAAAAATCTATAACAACAGTGCTTCTGGTGTTTTTGTTCAGTCCGGAAACAACAACTCAATACTAAATAATTCAATATATGATAATGCTACTCTGGGAATCGAGTTAGCTGTTGGAACAAATAACTCTCAGCAATACCCGGAATTAAGCATTATGTACACTTGGCAGGATGAAACTGCCTTGCCTGAAATTAAGGGTGGGACATCAATTGCGGGAACTTTTAACAGTAACCCCGACAGTTATAAAATTCAGTTCTTTGCTAAATCAAGTACGAGCAGCATCAGAGAAGGAAAGCGTTTCTTAGGTGAAATAGTACTGACTGTTGATGATTTTGATATAACCGGGAATGCAGATTTTCTTGCTAATCTCAAAGATGCTGTTCTTCCTGAGTCGGATGGAGAAGTGGTCAGCGCTACAGCGACCGGACTTGACATTAATGGTAATCCGTTAAGCACTTCCGAATTTTCTATTTCTATTGATAGAGCCACTGATGAAGGTGACCATTATTTAGTCAACACAACTCTCGCGGGAATTCCATTGCACTGGACGGATGGAAACGGTGATTATCAGGTAGCCACATCTTTGGCAAATTTGGGCTATGATGATGAGGTTTATAATGGATTTAATACTTGGAGTGCATTAGAACAAATCAATTACACAAGAAATTTTTATTTAAATTCTGAAGTATGGGGTGGAAACGCTGATGGAATTAATAATATAGTTTGGATTCCCACTACTAGCGAGTGGGAAGCAATAACTGAAGCACCAACGAATGTTGTTGCTATAACCAGAACCAGATATAATGCATTGAATGGTGAGATGATTGATATAGATATAGCATTCAACGGCGATCCTATTTCTCTGGTAACAGGCGAACATTTTTATTGGGCCACTAATGGAGATCCGAATGCACTGGATGTTCAGAATGTCGCCACACACGAAATTGGGCATTACTCAGGATTAGCTGATTTATATAATCCGGGCGATTTTAGTTACGTGCTGGATATGAAGAATAATAATGAGCTGGCTACAATGTATGGTCGAATTGATAATGGTGAAACTTATAAGAATACATTGCATCCCAGCTCTTCCGATCCTGAGTGGTTTGCAAATCAATTAGATATAACAAAATATGATATCGGAGGTATAAATTATATCTACGATAATCTCGGTGATGTTTACTATGATATAGTATTAGTCTTCGATGGTACAACAAACTTTACATCTACTGATGTTCTGAATGGTTTCGCTCCCTCACAAAGTGCTGCAATGGAACTTGTTTACAAATTAAGGCTTGGTGATAACGTAGGTTGGGTGAACGGTTCAGTCACAGAAAATTTGGGAAATGATTTCACATCAAAATTGAATATTCTAAATGTTTTAGAGCCTAATACAAATGGAAATCTTGCAGAAAGAATATCAGCTGCTGAACAATTATTTTCTGCAACCTCGCTTAACAAAAAGGTAATAATATTATTCAGCGCGGGTGAAATATCTCCATTCTCATTAATTACAGAACTGAATATTGACCCGGATATACGAATTTTTACACTTGGATTTGAGGGATTAAATGAAAGTCAGGATTTAATGAGTTGGTTAGCGAATGAAACTAGCGGAGAATATTACGAAATGGCAAGCACTACTGAAATAGGTGCTGCTACGAATATAATCTGGCTTCGTTTGCTTGGTATACAAATTTCTTATCTCTCAGAAGAGATTACAAGTGAATATTTTGTTGATGATCCGGGATTACAATGGCAGGGTGGTCTTCAGTGGCAAGGTGGATTGCAATGGCAAGGTGGAACTCTTGATTTAGGTTTGCAATGGCAGGGAAGCGAATTCGATCTTGTGGTGCTACCTCCTGGTGTAACCTTCGATGAAAACAATCCGGTCGTTCCTTCGGGTGCTATTACAGAAGACAACTACCAAACATTTCCTGAGTATGGCGTTGAATTCTTTGATGGTTACCATGGAGCTTCACAATTCAATAAGCCATACAAGTTTTTCAAGATTAATAATCCCGGTATCGGTGCCTGGAAATATGCAATATTAGAAGTCACGCCACCGGATACTACGGAACCATTAAGGGTTTACATGGCCAACGAAGCTGATCTAGTGTTGGATTTCTTTACAGATCAGGAAAGATACTTTTTAACCAACGATCAAAATAACAATCCAATACCTGAGGAAGTTGTCTTTACTGCAACACTTAGACAGGGTGGAGAGTTAAGTGAGACTGGCTATGATACAAAAACTGTTGGTGAACCGGTTACTGATGCTATAATTGGTATACAGGTTACTGCACCAGATGGCCAGGTTGTTGTTGGTCCTTTAACGCATATGGGAGATGGTGTTTACACACTAACCCTGGTAACTATGGTGTTAGGAAATTATGATGTGAGTGTCATTGCATCTGATAATGTTCCCAACGGAAATGTCAGGAACAGCCAGTACTTAATTACAACCGAGCATTCATTTTATGTTTCGCCTTATGAAGAACCTACAGAATTAACTGGCAAATTATATATCCAGCGAGCATTGGATTCACTACTTGCTCTTAGGGCACAATATTGTCCATCAAATAACAATTGCAGCTGGGATAATAACACTAAAAAAGATTTCAATAATGCAATATCTTATCTTGAAACCGCTCTTGGTTATTTTGAGCCCGATGGAAATCACTTGAAGTCGAACAAGGGTTTAAACTTTTATGATAAAGTAACATCTGCAACTAATAAAATTTACTCATACATTAGCAGCCCTGAATTTGGATCAGAAATAGATCTTACATTGTATTACTTAATCACAGGTTCATATAAATTAGCTGTTATTGTGAGAGATGAAGCAGAAGAGCCGGGTGCTTGTCAGGTTTCAAATTGTGAGGAATTGCTGCAAAGTGCAAACAGAGAGTTGGGTAAAGCCATAGATGAAAGAAAACAAGATAATTATGTGTATATATTTAACCACCTGACAAATTCCTGGAAATTTGCTATGAATGCAATGGGTGCAAATTTGAGGAAACAAAGCGGTGAAGAAGTTGCTGGTCAAATTCCATCCGAATACGCATTGGATCAGAATTATCCAAATCCGTTTAACCCGAGTACAACTATAGACTATCAGTTACCTGAGAATAACAACGTAAGTTTAAAGGTATATGATATATTAGGAAATCTGGTTACCACTTTGGTCGATCAGGAAATGGATGCTGGTTACTACACTGTTAGTTGGAATGCTGGTAATTTGGCAAGCGGCGTTTATATTTACAGATTTGTTAGTGACTCATTTATCTCAAGCAAAAAATTAATATTGATGAAATAAAATCTTTAGGTCCCCAGTTCAATATAGAATCGGGGGCCATCTTTTAGAGAGAACTTTTTATATCAAAATATAATTATACGATATCTGTTAATTCATTTTAATTCGATCTCATAATTTCATTATCGACAGGAATTAATTTATGCACAGGGTGATCCTGTTTTGTTTACTTTCATGGTTTATTTTTCTTTTTGAAATTATATCTCAAGAACGTATGTCTTTTAATCATTTAACGATTGATGATGGTTTATCACAAAGTTCAGTAACTTGTATCTTACAGGATAGAAACGGCTTTATGTGGTTTGGGACACAGGATGGTCTTAATAGATTTGATGGATATAAATTTAAAGTCTTTAAAAACAATACTTCCGATACAACAAGCATAACCGAAAACTTTATCTTTTCAATTTATGAAGATCAATTAGGTATACTTTACATTGAAACACAGAGCGGATTATTTCATAAATATTCACCAAGATTAGAAGCTTTTCAAATTGTAAACAAGGATAGTGTTGATTTAGAAAAAGCTAAAGTAAACACAGTAGGAGCAAAGTTAACAGAATCTTCTGGTATAGTTTGGACTGGTGGGCTTGCTTCCCCGACTGGATTAACACGGTTGGACACTAATACCGGTGAGTCAATATTATTTAAACATAAACCTTCCGATCCGTATAGCTTAAGCGATGACAAGGTCTTTTCAATTTTACGAGATCGATCGGGAAATCTATGGATAGCAACACTAAACGGATTAGATAAGTTTGATGAGGAAACTGGAAAATTTATACACTATAAAAACAATTCAAATAATCCCAACAGTTTAAGTGATAACTCGATCTGGCCACTTTTTGAAGATTCCCAGGGATATTTATGGATAGGAACTAGAAATGGTGGCTTAAACAGATTCGATCCAGAGACAGGTAAATTTATTCATTATAAAAATGATCCGAATGATCCAGCAAGTTTAAGCGATAACTTTGTCTTTTCAATTTATGAAGATCGAAGTGGCCTAATTTGGGTAGGTACTAATTTAAATGGTATAAATTACTTCAATCCTACTACACAAAATTTCGAGCACTATAAGCACAATCCAAATAATCAAAACAGTTTAAGCGATGATGTTGTATTTTCAATGCTAGCAGATAAAAGAGGAAATTATTGGATTGGAACAAAGAATGGTGGATTAAACAAATTTAATTACAATAAAAAGAATTTTACTCATATTAAAAATGATCCTTTGGATTCAAATAACTTGGCAAGTAATTCTATCCAGTCTTTATTAGAAGATAGATCAGGAATTATCTGGATTGGCTCATATAGTAGCGGTCTAAATGCCTATGATCCCCAAAGTGGGAAGTTTACTCAATACGTAAATAATCCATCTGATCCAAATTCTCTCACTGACAACAGAATATATGCATTAGCTGAAGATAGTGAAGGTAATATTTGGATAGGGACTTATGCTGGGGGAGTAAATAAGCTTGACATTGGATCAAAAAGGTTTTCTAACTATCAAGCTCAAGAAAGTGATTCTACCTCTTTAAGCTCAGACTATACCTGGTCCCTTGAATTTGATCATTCCGGAAATCTTTGGATAGGTACTTTTGGTGGCGGAATAAATATTTTGAACTTAGGCAGCCAAACGTTCACATACTTTAATAATGTTCCTAACGATTCAACAAGCGTTGCAGATAATTTTATTACAAGATTATATAAAGATAGTAAAGGAAATATGTGGGTTGGGACCGTAAAAGGACTAAGCAAATATATAAGTTCAACTAATAGCTTTATAAATTATAACGAGACAAATGGATTATCTAACAATACTATTTTAGGAATTGTAGAGGATAACACAGGGAACTTGTGGATAAGTACAAATAACGGATTATCGAAGTTTAATCCAGAGAGTGAGTCATTTAAAGAATATTACTATGAAGATGGTCTGCAGGGAAATGAATTTAATCAAAATGCATTTGCTAAAGATCACAAAACTGGTCGATTATTATTTGGTGGAATTAATGGATTTAATGTCATCGATCCAAGTAATATTAAAGAAAATCAATATATACCACCAATAACTCTTACAGCTTATTTCAGATATAATACTGATGATCAGGAAGGTAAACCTATCTATGAAAAAGGTATTTCAGACAGAGATAGTATTTTGCTAACTTATAAGGACAATATTGCAACATTAGAATTCGCTGCCCTCAGTTATTATAACAATTCCAAGAATCAATACAGGTATAAGCTTGAAGGTTTTAATGAAAACTGGATTCAGCTTGGGAATAATCGCACTGTAACGTTTACAAATCTGTCTCCGGGAGATTATAATCTTATTGTTACTGGATCGAACAATGATGGATTATGGAATGAAACAGGTCGATCTTTGTATGTTGAAGTAACTCCTCCCTGGTGGAGAACAAATATCGCCTATGCAATTTATATTTTATCATTTCTAGGTTTCTTGTATGGTGTTAGAAGATTTGAGATTAAAAGGCGAGAGCAGAAAACAAAATTGAGGGAAAATGAATTACAATTAAAGGCTACAGAAGCAGAAAAACGAGCTATCCAAATTGAGAATGATCGTAAGACTAAAGAACTTGAAGAAGCTAGGCAGCTTCAATTGTCAATGTTGCCCAAGGAATTACCTGAACTTCCGAATATAAAAATAGCAGCCTATATGAGAACAGCAACAGAGGTCGGCGGAGATTATTATGACTTCATTGTTCAAGAGGATGGTACTTTAAATATTGGTTTTGGTGATGCTACAGGACATGGTTTGCAAGCTGGTACTATGGTTACTTTAATGAAGGGATTTTTTACTTCAGATGCAACTAAGCTTAGCCTGAAGGAGTTTATGAACCATTGCACAAGATTGATTAAAGAAATTAAATTGGGCAGAATACTTATGTCATTTAGCCTAGCCAGAATAAATAACGGAAAGCTGTCAGTAACCAGCGCAGGCATGCCTCCTGTTTATTATTACAATTTCGCCACGAAAGACACCGAAGAGATTGTAATTCAAGGAGTACCTTTAGGCGCAATGCGTCAATTTTCATATAGTGTTGTTGAAAGAGAATTAAAATCTGGAGATGCTATCTTATTCCTAACCGACGGTTTACCTGAACAGATGAATAACGATGACGAAGTATTTGATTATAAGCGTGTTAAAGATTACTTTCAAAATTTTGCTGAAAATTCCCCTGAAGAAGTTATAAATGAACTGGTTAAGGAAGCGGATGATTGGATGCAAAGTCGTGCTCAGGATGATGATATTACATTTGTAGCAATTAAAATAATATAATTTATAATGCTAATACTTTAACTAGTTCCCAAATAGTATAAGAAATTTCTATATATTAGTCGAAGAATTATCTTTATTAAAAATAAGTTGTTACTAACAAAATTATAAATTAAACATTAGATTTTTTAAATGGATAGAGATTTGATTTTGGAAATCAAGTTACCTAAGGTTCCTGACATTGAATTTGTTGCAGTAGAAGGACTTGAGAGAATGGGGAAGCATTTTGGAATTCCTGATGAAAAAATTGGAGAAGCTAGAGTGGTGGTAACAGAAGCAATCATTAATGCCCTGGAACATACAGGTGATGTGAATCAATATGTAAACGTTGCATTTACAATGACACAAGAAAAGTTAATTGTTTTGGTTTCTGACACTGGTAAAGGATTTAATCCGAATGAAATTGAAGAACCAGACATAAAAAATAAAATTTCAGGTGAAAATAAACGTGGCTGGGGTTTAAAACTAATGAAATCGATGTCTGATGATTTGGTTATTGAATCAAAACCAACTGGGACAAAAATTTCTATAATTAAAAAATTAAAATAGTGGGATTTAAAATGAGTGAAGACTTTACCATCATTTCCGAATTGAATAACAACATATTAGTGCTGAAAACCAATGGATATATTAATAATACAGGTGGAGAAAAGATTGCACAAGAATTTTCTAAACATCAGGATAGTGTTAAGAAAGTTGTAATTGATCTGGAGAAATCAAATGTTGTAAATTCAATAGGAATCTCATATTTACTTGAAATTGTTGAAAGTTTAAATGAGAGTGGTGGCAAACTATTTTTTACCAATCTTGATCCCACAATAGAGAAAACATTTCAGATTATGGGAATTTTTCAATTTGCAGAAAAGACGGATTCAATAGATTCTGTGGTTGGATAATTTTCTTGTACCTGTGAAAAGTTCAGTTTTCAATTTTTACACAATCTATAATCGAATAATAATTTGAAAAATAATTCATTAGTTGAAAGACTCTCTCTGCAATCTGAATCTTTTCAGGAAGGATTTGAATTGCTTATCAAATGCAGCACACTAGAGGAAATGATAAAGAATTTTTATCATCTACTTAGGGGAAATTTCCTTGCTACAAATCTTTACATAACTTATAAAAAATCTTTCGCCTCTAAATGGGAATCAATTGGTCTAAAATTCGAAATTAAAGAAATTGATTTGTCATTTCTTGATCACGAAAAGCAATTAACTGTAAAATACTCACAAAAAGAGAAATATGATGTGGTTGTGGTCCTTCCTTTATCTGATGATTCCTATTTGGGTATAATAGTCGGGAAGAAGCTTGATAAAAGTCCATTCAATGATTTCGACAAAATAACACTACAGATTCTTTTACAAGTTTTCTCAAGTGCTTACAATTCATTCCTCAACCAGCGTGAAGTGAAAAGACTCATATTTGATTTAAACGAAAAAGTTCTACAATTAAATAGTCTAATAGATACTGGGATAGAATTATCAAGATTTGATAAACAAAATGTTCTGTTTGAACTATCACTTGAACGAGCAGTATCAATAACAAACTCTTCATCTGGTATAATATTAATTTATGGAACTGATAGTAAAACCCCTGAAAAACAGTTAGCTTTTCCAAGTAATACAAATCCCAAGAAAGTTTTGGAAAATCAATTTAAAATTGAATCTACTTTCAAGTTTGATGATAAGAATTATCACTTTTTACTTGCAGAAAAAGAGACACGAAAAGGTGCTACTTCGTTTACGGAATTAGATGTAATGCTTTTAGAATCGATTACCAGACAAGTGCAAGCAGCTATCGAAAATGAGTATTTGATTGAGCAATCTTTAGAAAAGGAACGGATTGAAAAAGAGCTTAGCCTTGCCGCGACTATTCAACAACGAATTATTCCTAAGAAACTCCCTGAAATTGAAGGATTTGAATTGAGCGGAATAAACATTCCTTCACGAGAAGTTGGTGGAGATTATTATGATTGCATCGATATGGGAGATGGAAAATACGCTTTGATAATTGCTGATGTCGCTGGGAAAGGAATTTCAGCAGCTTTACTTGTAAGCACATTAAATGCAGCTATATATTCTTATCTGGAATTTGACCTTCCATTGACTGAGCTTATTGAAAAACTTAATAAATTAATATTTCAATCCTCACCTTCCGATAAATATATTACATTTTTTATTGCTGTTTTGCATTCCAAATCTGGTGAACTTAATATGGTAAATGCTGGACATAATCCTGCACTATTATTGAGAGAAGATGGTGCACTTGAACAAATTGATGCTGGGGGTATTGGTCTGGGAATGCTTGATTTCGGAATGCCTTACACAGACCAGAATATAATTCTCAATAGAGGAGATAAATTGTTTCTATATACAGATGGAATTCCAGAAGCCATGAACGTTAATAATGAGGAATACTCCGATGAAAGGATGATAGAGTTCTTTAAAGAGCACGCAAGTAAATCTGGAGAAAGTTTTATTAATGCTATGGTTAAAGATACTAAGAGTTTTGTTGGGGAAGCTGTACAAAGTGATGACATTACCACTCTGATATTGAAAAAATTATAATAGACTCAATTTTAACCTTCATACAGAATTCCTAAATTGCATCGATTCCTCTGATGCATTATCAGCCAATTCATCTGCTGGATAATTAACATTCGTTATGCTATTTTAGGATTAATGTTTTTCAATCAAATAAATAATTCATTCATTAATTCTATTCTCAGTAGGAAAGTACTCCATACAAAGTCCATACACACTCCATACACAATCAGCGGGATTTTAGGGAAGCCAGAAGATGAAAAAAGCCTCAATACGTTATGTAATCAGGCTTTCTACCAGTGGGAGCTACAAGATTCGAACTTGTGACCCCCTGCTTGTAAGGCAGGTGCTCTGAACCAGCTGAGCTAAGCTCCCAATTTTGAAGGAACAAATATCTAATTTTTAGAACAGAAAACCAAATAATCAACTACTATTTGAGCGGGCGAGGGGGCTTGAACCCGCGACATCCAGCTTGGGAAGCTGACACTCTACTAACTGAGTTACACCCGCATTTAATTTAATTGTAAGCCCAAAAATAATTAGTATTTCCGAGTGGCTCTATATCTTTATAACTTCTTTTACTTAATCTATATTCCCAATTCAAGGCATATTTAGCTTTTATTAGTTTATAAGTGAAACACATCACAATAGCGATAGTATTATATTTATTTCTATTGCAACTATTTATATTGGCACTTATATTGGAAGAGATAAGCAACTATTTTATTTAAACCTGATTTTGGATCGGGGGCAAATTCTATCTGAAACTGGTTTATTAACATCGAGCTTAAATTATTATATAACTTTTCTGAGGAATGCTATGGTTACCGGATTAATTATATTCGGAATTGTTACACTGATGACAATCTATTTAATGTTTGGAATCTGGGAATCTTAAAAACAAATCTATTTTTTTTACATCCCTAATAACATTTAAACACAAAAAAATCCGATCAGTTTTAGTTAACTAATCGGATTTTCTGTTGCCTCCAATCCCTAAATCAAGGTATAATCTCAGTCACAATATCATCTTTTGTAATTTTACTTTGCAAATACCAGGTGTAACCTTTTTCAGTAAATGGTACGCCATTTAGGACTAACTCATCTTTACTGCTGTTTTGTATTTTGAATGTCCCGCTTGTAGTTGAATCAAGTTGTGCAGGAATTTTCCAGCCATTGTAACTATCGTTCCCACCTCCCATTTCTGTGGGCTTATTGTAGTATTGTTGTGCGATCATTCCAAGGTACAGCAATTCGGAAGCGATGCTGTCTTTGTTGGAATCTTCTGCGTTGGTATCAAAAAGTTGATTTGCAGTTCCTATTGCAACCCCTACAATTATTATCCCCAGTACAATTAAAAGAAACTGCTGTTGACCCATATATCCATTATTTCATCTACTGATGATTTGGAATATTAATTAAATTTCTGTTTAAAGTTCAAATCTACTTCATAATCTTCTATTGGTGTTACAAAGCTGCTCAAAGCTTCTTCAATTGATTCATAAGTTTCAAATATTTCTATCGCACCTGTTAAATGAAATACTGATTTCGCGAAATTACCTGGTTTCACTAATTTAAGTTTTCCGCCTCTGGCTTTTAATTTTTTCCAGGTTACAACTAGCACACCTATAAATGTTGAATCGAGAAATTCGCAGCTGCTTAGATTTACAACTACATTGTGCTGTCCTTTTTCAATTTCCTTATCAATTTCACTTTTAAAGTCAAGTGCTTCTAATATAGTAGCTTTTTTAAGGTGAACGTTTGCGATTAAAAATCCGCAGTGGTACTTTTTTTCGAGTTCCTTCATTTTACCCTCACAAATATTATTTTAGCATCCTGAGTGTTTTTGCCAACAAATGTGCCAAACCTTTAATAGTATTTTTTGTGAGTAATGGTTAAAGCGTTTTGTACCGTTACGTTACATGATCTTAATAATAAAACATTTTTATTGGAATTATACTCCATTTGCCCCTAACCTTTGATATTATTGTTAAATCATTTACAAAACTAATACTAAGAAATAACTTGATATAGCTGGATAACTTTTTTCATCCTTTTAGAACTTCAGTTAGAATTTATCTAAAGTGAAATGTATCATTACTATAAAAAATCTAAGAAAATAAGTTTCATATTTGAACACTTAGAAGAATGAAGTTTGCAAATTTCTCTTAAAATTAGAAAATTAAGGCGGAATAATTGTTGAAGAACAATTTAATTGCTATGCTTGAAGACTTTAGTTGAATGTGTGTCGAATTCCATCGAACTAAATTTAACATCTAAATAACCGGGATCACCTATTCCCGCAAAAAAATGTGTCGTTAACAGGAGCGGTTAATGAAAGATGCTTTAGAGGGCAAAAGGGCTTCTGTGTTATACAAATTGCTTGTACTCGGGTTTACTTTCTTAGTACTTTCCGGTTGTAAAAGTTATTACAATACACAGAATATTTATGTAGAGGATGGTTTAATCTTTAAACAAGGAGAATCATTTCCATTTACAGGCAGAGTTTTAGATACTCTTAAAAATAAAATTGTTGAGTACGATGTTGTTGGAGGATTTAGAAACGGTGAGTTCTGTGTCTCTAATTTGAGGGGTACGTTTACAATTCACGGTACAATCAAAAACAACAAAAACATTGGAACATGGTATTACTTTTTTGAAAATGGTCAACTTGAATCTAAGGGCAATTTTAATAACGATTTACCTCACGGTAAATGGCAATGGTACTATGCAGACGGCACACTAAAGAGCGAAGGATACTATATAAACGGACATCAGGAAGGGGAGTGGAAATCTTTTAGCGAAAGTGGATTACTAAAGTCCATAACCCTCTTCGCTAAAGGCGAAGTTACTAACGAGGTTGTTGTTTCTAAAATTTATAGTTTATAAATCTAACCGCCATAATTCAAAATATTACTTATGCCGATTAAGAAAACGCATCATTAATTATTTTTTTCTGTTGCCGATTGCTAATTTTTGATGATCCTGCTGCTGGGCTTGCACTTTCTGGTCTTCCAATATAATTCAGCTTACAATCATTGGGAATATCATTTACCAACCTTTGTGATAGAAAACTCCATGCTCCCATGTTTTTAGGTTCCTCCTGCACCCATAAAACTTCTTTTGCATTTTTATATGATTCAACTTTCTTTTTTATCCGTTTAGAAGGGTAGGGATAATACTGCTCTATTCTGATAATTGCAGAATCTGTAATCTTATTTTTTGATCTGAAAGAGTTTAATTCATAATAAAGTTTACCGCTTACTAAAATTAGTTTCTTGACTTTGTTTTTATCATTAGCTACTGGATCATCAAGTATTTCAGAAAATTTTCCAGTTAGAAATTCCTCCTTAGTTGATTTGGCATCCGGATGCCTAAGAATGCTTTTAGGAGTCATTATTACCAAAGGAATTTTAATCACGGATTTAATTTGCCTTCTTAGTAGATGGAAATATTGTGCAGGAGTAGTGACGTTACAAACCTGCATATTATTTTCCGCACATAGTATTAAAAACCTTTCCAAACGGGCACTGGAGTGTTCTGGTCCCTGTCCTTCGTAGCCGTGCGGCAGAAGTAGGACAAGACTGTTGGGTGACTGCCATTTTTCGTAAGAAGTAACGATGAAATTGTCAATTATAACCTGAGCAACATTAGCAAAATCTCCAAATTGCGCCTCCCAAATTACAATTGCAAGTGGATCCGCAGTGCTATAACCAAACTCAAATCCAAGCACAGCAGCCTCCGATAATAAGCTATCTAGTGCTTCAATCTTTGCCTGATTTTCACTTAAAGAATTTAAGGGTACATATTCGTTGCCATTATTTATATCCGTAAATGCCAGATGCCGCTGGCTAAAAGTTCCTCGGACGCTATCCTGTCCACTTAATCTTACGGGGTTTCCTTCAAGCAGTATACTGCCGAAAGCTATGGATTCAGCAAAAGCCCAATCAGCCTTTGCTGTTCCAGTAAGTAACTTTTTTCTTGTGTCTAAAAACTTAGCAAGTTTAGGATGACCGCTAAAATTCATCGGAATAATTGTAAGCCCGTGTACAATCGATTCAAGAACTTTTTCTGAAATACTTGTACTTTTTTCCGGACTAAAATCCTCAATAGCTTTTTTAGGTACCGCAAGCGGAGATTCGCCCTCAAACTTTTCACTCTTTTTCTTTATTCTTTCAAATGATTTTGATAAGATATTATTAAACTCTTCATTCATTTTTTTAATTTCAGATTCAGTAATCGTTCCATCGTCCAGCAATTTAGTCTGATAGATTTCTTTTACAGAAGGATGATTTTTTATTTTAGCATACAAGAGCGGTTGTGTAAAACCAGGTTCATCACCTTCATTATGTCCGTGTCGTCTGTATCCAAATAGATCAATCACCACATCTTTCTTAAAAATATGTTTATACTCAAATGCTAATTTAGCAGCCCAAATAGCTGCTTCCGGATCATCGCCATTTACATGGATGATTGGGGCTTGCACCATTTTTGCAACATCGGTAGCATATTGCGATGAGCGTGCTTCATCGGGCATGGTTGTGAATCCAATTTGGTTGTTTACAATAATGTGAATTGTCCCTCCAGTTCTGTAACCAGAAAGTTGTGATAAATTTAAAGTTTCCGCAACAACTCCTTGCCCGGCAAATGCTGCATCACCATGTAATAAGATGGGTAATACTTTAACATGACTTTTATCACCTAAACGGGTTTGTTTTGCTCTTACTATTCCTTCAACAACTGGGTTTACCCACTCGAGATGACTTGGATTTGCTGCAACTGAAACCTTTATGTTTTTATTTTTATTTGTTACATAATTTCCTGTCGCGCCAAGATGATATTTAACATCCCCGGAACCTGCAATTGAATTTGGATCGAGAATTTCTTCAAATTCACTTAAAATGCTATCGTATGGTTTTCCAATAATGTTTGCAAGCACGTTTAACCTGCCGCGGTGTGGCATTCCAAACACAACTTCTTCAACACGCTGTTCGCTTGCCTCATTTAAAATTACTGCAAGGACAGGAATTAAAGTTTCTGAGCCTTCAATCGAAAATCTTTTATGCCCGATAAATTTACTGTGAATGAAATGTTCAAATGATTCTGCATTAATTAACTTTTGAAGAGTTTCAATTTTAGTCTGTTTATTAATTTTTGGTTTGTTTCTTATGGGTTCCATTTTTTCCTGCAGCCACATTTTTTCTGCAGGATTTTGAATATGCATAAATTCAACACCGATTTTTTCGCAGTACGTCTTTTGCAGAATGTCCATTATTTCTCTTAGCGTAGCTGTTTGAAGTCCTGCAAATCCACCGGCAATAAAATGCCGGTCTAAATCCCATAGAGTTAGATTAAAACTTGCTGGATCAAGTTCTGGATGGTATTGTGCTTTCGAGCTTAGTGGATCGAGATCGGCAATTAAATGCCCGCGAACACGATAAAGATTAATTAGCTGTAGTACTTTTGCCTGCTTAACAATTTCTTCCGTATTTCCACCTGCATCGAATATGCCAGGCTGGTAGTCAGTTTGCCAGTGAAGCGGTTTAAAGGGAAGTTTCAGTGCTTCAAATATTTCTTCGTAAAATCCATCTTTGCCTAAGAGAAGTTCGCTAATCTCTTTTAAGAACAGACCTGATTCCGCGCCTTGAATAATTCTGTGATCATAAGTGCTAGTTATATTCATAACTTTGCTAACACCGATGGCAGAGATTGTTGAAAGAGACATTGCCTGGTATTCAGCATTATACTGAATAGCACCTGTTGCAATAATTGCTCCCTGTCCAACCATCAATCTTGGAATTGAAGCTACAGTTCCAATTGTACCGGGATTTGTTAATGTAATAGAGGTTCCTGCAAACTCATCAGGGTCAATAGTGCCTTTACGTGAACGCGCAATTAAATCTTCATATGCGTTCAAGAATTCTTTAAAGTCCAAAGTGTTAGCGTTTTTAATATTTGGAACAATTAAAGATCTTGTTCCATCCTTTTTTTCAATATCAATAGCCAGACCTAAGTTTAAATCTTTTCTCTTTATTATCGATGACTTGCCGTTCAAAATTGAGTAGGTGCTATTCATTACAGGATAAGCTTTGATTGCCGTTAAAATTGCCCAGCTTATGATGTGTGTAAACGATATTTTGCCAGCATTCTTTTTCTTTAAATGATTATTGATTAGAATCCTGTTTTCTTCCAACAGTTTAACAGGGACACTACGTTGTGAAGTCGCTACTGGAATAGAAAGGCTTACTGACATGTTATCAAGCACTCGTTCAGCACTTCCAGCAATAACTTTAACATCATCTTCCTCAGAAGGTTTAGGATATTGAATAGTGTCAGTCAAAGTTGATAATTTTTTGTTTTCACCGTTTTCTTCATCACCAGATGTAACATCCCCGAAAAATTTTCTCCATTGTTTCGGGACATCTTCAGGACTATTGGAGTATTGTTTATACAAATACTCTACAAACCACGTGTTTGCACCAAATTTTTCCAATTCTTCTTTCTGTTTAGGGGTAATATTTTTTTTCTTCATATTCAATTGTTCTACTATTTATCTTTTTATTAACTTAAAAAAATATATTTTATAAGGTGGTATATCAGCATTTTTCAATTTAGTCCGGGTTTATATTGAACCACAAAAAAAATCTTAATTACCTAAGGCGTGAATATAAGTTAAACAAACTTTCAGAAAAAAACGTTCGAAAAATTCCATTTTTGCAATTCTCAATTTGGTTTGATGAGGTCTTAAATGCAGAAATCATTGAACCTAATGCTATGATACTTTCTACTGCAGACAAAAATAATAAGCCAAGTGCAAGAGTAGTTTTGATGAAAGGTTTTGATGAAACCGGCTTCACTTTCTTTACCAATTACAATAGTAAGAAGGGGAAAGAGCTGTCTATAAATCCAAATGCATCGCTGCTGTTTTTTTGGGTTGAGCTTGAAAGACAGGTAAGGGTTGAAGGAAGAGTAAAAAAAGTAAGTAAAAAGGATTCAGAACTTTATTTTAATACACGCCCGTTTGAAAGCAGAATTGGAGCACTCGCTTCATCTCAAAGTATTAAAATAGATGACAGATCATTGCTTGAAAAAAAATTTAATGATTTGAAAATAAAATATGCTGGCGGTAAAGTTCCTGTGCCTGACGATTGGGGTGGTTATAAATTAATTCCAAACTATTTTGAATTTTGGCAAGGTAGAGAAAATAGGCTTCATGACAGGATTGGCTATAAAAAAAGAAGAGGGGAATGGATTATTATCAGATTGTCCCCCTAAAACTATTAAAATTTCCCTTTAACGAACGGTACGCCTACAATTAATGTTCTTGTAACAATAGCCCCTAAAATTATTAGTCCTCCAATAATTGCAGTTATTGATGGTACTTCGCCATAACCCAAAAGTACCCAGACAGGATTGAATACAGGTTCTACCATTGAAATTATTGAAGCTTCAACTGCAATAACTCTTTTCAAACCAGCGGCAAAGAAGGCATAAGCAATAGCAATTTGAAAAACTCCTAAAAACGTTACCATCCATAAATCACAGATGGTTAAGACTTCCAAAGAAAAAAGAAAAGGTATGCAAATTATTGCGACTAAAATATTGCCGTAAAAAATACTCCCCTGCTGATATTTGTGATCGTTCTTTTTCATTCCTAAAAAGAAGGCAGCAAATGCAATTCCTGAAAATAATGCAACTAGATTTCCTTCTAAATATTCCGGCTTAATTTCACCCACAAAAAATAAAATCATTCCTATAAAACAAATCGCTATTGTGATAATATTAATTTTTTCATAACGGGTTTTATTAATCAAAGGTTCGAAAATCAAAACATAAATTGGTGCTGTAGCTTGAAGAAAAATTGCATTAGCCGCGGTTGTTAATTTTGTTGAAATAACAAACGATATCAAAACTGCAGCGTAAAAAACTGAATTTAATAGTGTAAGCCTATTTAACTGAAAAATTTTTTTTCTAAAAATTATTGCAAACGTAGTGGCAGCAATTATGCCCCTGAAAAAAGAAATTTGCATTGGCGAAAGAGTAATAAGCTTTATTAGTAGTCCGCCGCTGCTCCATAAAAATGCCGCAATAAATACAAATAACAATCCTTTTTGATGTTCGTTTAGATTATTCATGATTGATTGACAAATATAAACAATGGCTAAATGATTAAATTAAGCTTATATATTGATAATTCATCTGTAAATTAATAACTACAATTAGTTTAATTTGATTTATGGCAAGTAGTTTTAAATTTATTGATCACACTGCCGATGTTGCAGTTGATTTGGAAGCTGATTCCCTGGAAGAATTATTTTCTTCTGCGGTAGAAGCCTTTAAAATATCAATAACTGATATTGAATGCATTGAAATTTCTGATTCAATTGAAATTGAAATAACCGGCGCTTCAAAAGAAGAGTTACTTGTTGACTTCTTAAACGAAATTAATTTTTATGTTACTACTAAAAAGTGGCTTTGCTGCGGTATCGAATCCATTAAAGTTTTTAATGATGAAAACGAATGGGAACTCTCTGCAGAAGTGAATGGAATTAAACTGAATTCTGAAAAAGATCTTAAGCAGGAAATAAAATCAGTAACCTATCATCAAATGGAAATTATAGCTAAAAATAATATGTATAGTACACGCGTTGTTTTTGATATTTAGTTTTTTTGAAAAAGAGAATAGAGATGAATATAAGTGGAATTGAACTATTAAAAGTGCGTGAAAATCTTTGGGAAATTCCTGCATCAGGAAAAATGAAAGTGCCTGGAAGAATTTATATCTCACAAGAAATGATTGAAAAAGGTTTTAAGGATAGTGAAGCTTTGAAACAGGTGGCAAACGTTGCACAGCTTCCGGGAATTGAAAAATATTCACTTGCGATGCCCGATATCCACTGGGGTTACGGCTTTCCGATAGGTGGAGTTGCAGCTACAAATTTGAATGAAGGTGTAGTTTCTCCAGGGGGAGTTGGCTACGATATCAACTGTGGTGTAAGACTGGCAACTACAAATCTTGAATATAATTCTGTAAAAAAGAGAACTGGTAAACTTGTTGAAAAATTATTTAAAGCTGTCCCAACCGGAGTTGGTGCAAGCGGAGCGATTAAAAGACTTTCTACAGGTGAACTAAAAAAAGTTTTAAGCAAAGGATCTGCTTGGGCATTGGAAAATGACTTGGGTACTTCGGAAGATGTTAGTTTTACTGAAGAAAGCGGAACACTTAGAAATGCTGATTCAAATTCTGTTAGCAAACGGGCTTACGAAAGAGGTGCTGATCAGGTTGGAACATTAGGTTCTGGAAATCATTTTTTGGAAGTAGACGTTGTAGAAGAAATTTTTAATGCGGAAGCAGCAGAAATTTTTGGAATGTTTCTGGGACAAGTTGTTATTCAAATTCATACTGGCTCACGTGGATTGGGTTACCAGGTTTGTGATGATTATTTAAAAATTTTGTTGCAAGTTAGCAGCAAATATGGTTTTAATCTTCCGGATAGACAGCTTGCTTGTGCACCAATTAAATCACAGGAAGGACAGGATTATTTATCTGCAATGCAGGCTGCAGCAAACTTTGCCTGGAACAACCGACAAGTGATAATGCATCTCACAAAAAAAGTATTTAAAGATACGTTTAATCAAAGTGACTCTGAACTGGGTTTTAATTTAGTTTACGATGTATGCCACAATATTGCAAAAATTGAAAAGCACAAAATAAACGGTGGTGAAAAAGAAGTTTGCGTTCATCGAAAAGGAGCAACCCGTGCATTTCCGTCCGGCAGTAAATTGATCCCCGAGAAATACAGGTCCGTTGGACAGCCGGTTTTAATACCCGGTGATATGGGAAGAAACTCATATGTAGCAGTTGGAACAGAAAAAGCAATGGAAGAAACTTTCGGAAGTTCTTGCCACGGAGCTGGAAGAAATTTAAGCCGTAAAAAAGCAATGAAAAATGCAAAAGGCAGAAATCTAATAGAAGAATTGAAGCAAAAAGGAATTGTAATTCAAGCAAAGGGTTACAGAACTATCGCAGAAGAAATGCCAGATGCATATAAAGATGTTTTGGATGTTGTGAATGTTATGCACACAGAAGGAATAACGAAAAAAGTTGCAAAGCTCAGACCTGTGGGAGTAATTAAAGGTTGATTGGTAGTTATTGTCCTCCGGTATTAATTAAAAAACTGTTTGATGATTTCATTTGGCAAACAACCAATAATAAAATTCTCTTAACTTTTGATGATGGACCAACAGAAAAAAGTACTCCAATAATTCTTGAATCATTAAATAAACATAAAATTAAAGCTGCATTTTTTTGCGTTGGGGAGAATATTCAAAAATATACTAAGCTAACTGAGCATTTAATTGATGAAGGTCACTTGATTGCAAATCATACAATGCAACATAAACTGATTACAAAAATCAGCAGTGTTGAAACAGCATATGAAATTAGCTCATTTAATAAATTGCTTATGAATAATTTTAATTATGTTGTAAAATATTTTCGACCGCCTCATGGAAGATTTAATCTTAAAACAAATGGAATACTAAAAAATCAAAAATTAAAATGTGTGATGTGGAGTTTACTTTCGCACGATTACAAAAATGATTTTGAAAAATTGAAAAATGGAATTGATAAATACTTATGTGCGAATTCGATCATTGTTTTTCACGATAACATAAAATCAAATCCAATTTTAGATAAATCTTTAAACTACACCATTGATGCCGCTACCAAAAAAGGATATCAAATTGGGGAGCCGGAAGATTGCTTGAAATAGTTTTTTTGATAGTTGTATCTGTTTATTTTCTTATTTCGGTTTCACTCGTTTTAGGTGCGAAGAAAAGTTTTCCATCTTTGGTTGAAAATGAATTGCCTACAGTTTCTATTGTGGTTGCAGCACGTAATGAACAAGAGAATATTAATTCCTGTCTTGAATCTTTAGATAAACTGATTTACCCGAATAAAAAATTAGAAACCATAATCATTAACGATGATTCAACTGATAAAACTAGGGAAGTTGTAAAAGAATTTATTAGCAATAAATCAAATTTTAAATTGATTGATCTCAGTGATAATCTAACAGGAAAACTTAAGGGTAAAGTTCGTGCTGTCACTGAAGGAATAGAACAAGCAAGAGGAGATATTATTTTAACCACAGATGCAGATTGTGAAGTTAATCCTCTATGGGCGAAAACGATTGCATCATACTATAAAAATGAAGTTTCAGTTGTAAATGGTTTTACCTCGATTAATGTAAATAACTGGTTTAGTGGGATGCAAGCCATTGATTTTATTTACCTGCTTTTTGTTTCTGCTGGAACAATCAATTTAGGTAGTCCCGTAAGTTGCATTGGAAATAATATGTCGTTCGGAAGAAAAGTCTACCAAGAAACAGGTGGATTTAAAAATTTACCCTTCAGTATTACGGAAGATTTTTTACTTCTTAAATCAATTCATAAATTGAAAAAGTTTAAGGTCATTTATCCAGTTGATCGAAGCGGATTAGTTATTTCAAAGCCGTTGAAAACCATAAAAGAATTGTTCAATCAAAAAAAACGTTGGGCAGTGGGCGGACTTGATGCAACGCTTTTGGGTAAGCTGTTGATGTTTTGGGCTTTTGCAGCTAATCTGTTTATTTTGCTCACACCATTTTTATTCAGTATGGTTTGGCTGTATTTAATTTTCTTTAAAGTAGCAACTGATTTATTTGCACTTGTTCCGATTCACCAGAAATTAGGTCTGCAGAAAAATTTAAAATATTTTCCGGTCTTTCAGATTTATTTTATCATTTATACTTTCGTATTACCGTTTATTATTTTATTCAGCAAAAAAATTAAATGGAAAGATAGAGTTTATTAATGCTATTGCTCTGCAACTATTATGTAACTTACCGATGCAACGCTTACTGTGAGTTTTGCCATTTTGGAGATCATACAAATTTTAAAGAAACTCCTTTCGCCAAACTTGATGAGTTTAAAGCAAATGTTGAACAGCTAGCTGAGTTGGGTGTAAAATTTATTGATCTCACCGGCGGCGAACCTCTGCTTCATAAAGAAATTCATTTTATGGCCGAGTTTGCACATAATCTCAAAATGCAAACCAGCATAACTACAAATGCTTTACTTTATCCCAAGTTTGCTGAAAAACTAGCTGGGAAAATTAATCTTCTTCACTTTTCTCTAGATTCACCCCATGAAGAAGAGCATAACAGAATTAGAAAAGT
>JABDPB010000069.1 GCA_013042995.1 Ignavibacteriaceae bacterium
ATGCAATTGTTTCATTCATCGCTTTAAAAGTAGATAGAATACCACAGTTATTAATTCTTGTTGGTCGAAATACATTGTTGATTTACGTGGTTCATTTATTATTACTTTACGGTAGTGCATGGAATCCAGGAATAAATTTCATTTGGGGAGAAAGCTTCAACGGTTGGCTTTCTGTTTTTGCAGCACTCTTAATGATAACTATTATGACACTAATGGTGATCGGAATTCATAAATTGAAAATTAGAAATAAAGGGCTAGTCACTTGATTTTTCCACAAAGCAAATAAGTTCTTTTGATTTCTTTTCTATAAATTTAACAACCTAATAATTGATGTTATTTTAATGCGTAAATCTGAAACCACAAGTCCTGTTGTAAACGAAGAAGAAAAAAACTTTGAGCAAACTCTCCGCCCACACGATTTAATTGAATTTGTCGGACAGAAAAAAATCACTGAAAACTTAAAAGTATTTATTTCAGCAGCTCAAAAAAGAAAAGAAGCACTAGATCACACACTGCTTACTGGTCCTCCAGGCTTGGGTAAAACAACTCTTGCCTACATCATTGCACACGAAATGAATGTTAAATTAAAAATCACTTCCGGACCGGTTTTAGAAAAACCTGGTGATCTTGCTGGAATCTTAACTAATCTCGAAGAAAGATCAGTTCTTTTTATTGACGAAATACATCGCCTAAGTCCTGTTGTGGAAGAATACCTTTATTCTGCAATGGAAGATTATAAAATTGATATTATGATTGAGAGTGGACCAAATGCTCGATCTGTGCAGCTAACATTGCCAAAATATACACTTGTTGGTGCAACAACAAGAGCAGGTATGCTAACATCACCGCTGAGAGACAGGTTTGGAATTCGATTCAGATTAGATTATTACGAAGCTGACGATTTACAAAATATTGTGCAGCGTTCAGCAGGAATTTTAAAAATAAAAGTTGATGAGGATGCTTCTATCGAGCTTGCACGAAGATCGCGAGGAACACCAAGAATTGCGAACCGTCTGCTGCGCCGAACAAGAGATTTTGCAGATTATGCAAACAAAAAGAAAATTGATATTGAAACTTCATACAAAGCTTTAACTGCACTGGAAGTTGATGAATTTGGTTTAGACGAAATGGATAAAGAAATTATTCTTGCGATTATTGAAAAATACAATGGCGGACCAGTTGGATTGAACACGCTTTCGGTTGCTGTAAACGAGGACCCGGGAACAATAGAAGAAGTATACGAACCATTTTTAATTCAGCAGGGTTTTATACAACGAACTCCGCGTGGAAGGGAAGCAACCGCACTTGCTTATAAAAGATTTGGTAAAAACAAGTTTGGGAAAGATGATAGCAATTCTCTTTTTGAATAAATTATTATTGAATTAATTCTTTCATAACTTTTCTTTCTGTTAAATAATTTAACAACGATGCATAAAATATTTATCATTTTGCTTATTGTTACTTCAACTCTATCATTCAGTCAACAAGAGCTATTTATACCCAGGGAAATAATTTCAGCTTATGAAAACGGAACACGCTCTCTGAATGGAAATCCGGGAGCAGAATACTGGCAGAATTCAGCAGAGTATAAGATAAAAGCAGAGGTGATTCCTGAAGAATTCTTGTTAAATGGTTATGAGGAAATTACTTATTCTAACAACAGTCCTGATACTTTAAGGCAAATTGTAATTCGATTATATCAAAATATCATGAGAGCAGGTGTTGCACGCGATTTCAGCTTCAAGAACGAAGGACTAACAGATGGAATTATCCTTGAAGAAATAAAAGTGAATGATAGTGAAATAGATATTAAAGATAGAAAACAGTACTATGAAAACGGTACTGTTGCACATATTAAATTAAGTGACCCGCTTCCACCCGGCAATAAAATTGATTTAACATTTGAGTGGAGTTTTGAGATTCCATTTAAAGATAAACTTAGAATGGGCGCATATGATTCGACATCGTATTTTATTGCGTACTGGTATCCACAAATTGCGGTATACGATGATATAAATGGATGGGATACGTATTGGTATACTGGTTACCAGGAAATGTATAACGATTTTTCTGATTTTGAAGTAGAAATTAATGTGCCGAATAACTTTGCAGTCTGGTCAACCGGAGAGCTAAAAAATCCTGAAGATGTCTTAACAGAAAAATATTTAAATCGTTATCTGAAAGCACAAACTTCCGACGAAGTTTTAAATATTGTAGACTCAATTGAAGCGGGAAATGAAAATATATTCAATGCAGAAAAAAGTAGAAACGTATGGGAGTATTCTACAAAGAATATTAGTGATTTTGCATTCGCAATGAGTGATAAATACGTGTGGGATGCTGTGAGTGTTGTTGTGGATAGCACATCTTTGCGAAGAGCTTTTATAGAAGCAGTATATTTAAAGGATACAGAGGATTTTTACCACGTCGCAAAATTTTCAAAGCAAATTATTGAATATTTTTCATTTGAAATGCCGGGTATTTCATATCCATTTTACGGATTAACAGCCTTTAATAGTGGCAGAGGTGGTGGGGGAATGGAGTTTCCAATGATGATAAACGATGGGAATTCATCTTCACTAAACGCATCATTACGTTTAACGGCTCACGAAATTGCTCATCAATATTTTCCCTTCTACATGGGTACAAACGAAAAACGTTACGCTTTTATGGATGAAGGCTGGGCTGTTTTTCTGCCATTTGATTTGCAGGAAAAAAATACTGATGACGGCACTGCGAGAAGGGTCTCAACCGTTATTAGTTACCAAAATTTTGCGGGGAAAGAAACAGAAATACCGCCAATGATTCCATCCTTTTTTCTTACAAGAGCTACGTACAGAAATGCAGCATATAACAGACCATCATTAGCATATTATTTTTTGGAAGATTTGCTTGGGAAAGATGTTTTTATAAGTACGCTTCAGGAATTTATAACACGTTGGCACGGAAAGCACCCTACAGCTTATGATTTCTTTTTTACATTTAATGAAGTTTCACAACAAAATCTTAACTGGTTTTGGAAGCCGTGGTTTTTTGAAAGAGGATTTCCTGATCTTGAACTCGATAAAATAAGACAGCTTAAAGATGGTTATGAAATCGTTGTAAGAAAAATTGGAATTATTCCAATTCCAATTCGGTTAATAATTTATTTTGATGAGAACTCAGAAGAAGAACTTTATTTTAGCGCGGCAGTGTGGAAAGATGGAATTGATGAGTATGTTATTGAATATAAAACAGAAAAGAACATAATTGAAGTAAATTTAGGCAGTGAAAATATTCCTGATTCAAATCCCTCTAACAATAAAATTATTGCTCATTGATAAATGATTGAAGTTACTCTTTTTTCTTTTTAGGTCTTCCTCTTTTCTTTTTAGGTGCTTCTTCTTTTGCGTCTGTCTTAGTTTTTGATTTTGATGTTTTCTTTTCGGTTTTTACATCGTCCTCTTTTTTCTTTTTTGGTCTGCCGCGTTTTTTAGGTTTTTCCTCTGCAACAGGTTCTTCAACTTTTTCCTCTGTCCTTTCGGGAATTGTCTCTTCTATAACTTCTGTTACTGGTTTTTCAGGAACTTCTTCTTTTATTAATTCTATTTCGGGTTTTTTCTCTGTTTGCTTATTTTCTTCAATATCTGTTTCACTAACTTTTTCAGCAATTACCTCTACAATTTCTTTTTTCTCCTCCACGGGTGGTTTTACTTCTTCAATTTTCTCCTCTACTTTTTCTGCAGCTTGTTCAATCGGTTTTGTATTTCTAATTTCTTCAGGAGGGGGTGCAGGTTTTTCTTTCATAATTTCTACTACCGGTTCTTCTTTTATTTCAGTCTTTGATTCAGTAATAGGTTTATGGACACCTTCTGTTTTTTCAAAATGTTTTTTTTCTTTTTTTTCGGTTGAATAAACAAACTTTTGGGAGGATTTTTGCTTTCTCAGTCTGGATTTCCCGTAACTTCCGCTAAATATTTTACCTTTTCTCGATCTTTTATCGCCTTTTCCCATAAATTTTATCCTATAATTAATATTACTAAAAAATTGAACACCCAATAATAATTCTTGTTAATCTAAGTTTCAATTATTTTGGTCTGAAAAGATATAATTATCTTCTTTTTTTGTAAATATTCCAACTAAAAGTGAGTAGATAGTTAAAAGTTCAAAGGAAAAGGGAATATAACCGAGATAGCCAAGTATCGGCATTTCGAAAATATAAAGGAAATTTGCAAAGTGAATATCATAAACCCATTTTGGATAAGAGAAGTAATTCCACATTTCCCAGAAGAATCCGCAAACCAAACATCCGATCCACAATGAAAATACAGGTTTCCAGTTTCCGTTTTTCAAATAGTCGTAAATGGAATTTTTCCGCAGCAAAATGTTAACTGGCTCAAGAATAAAAAACACTGAGAGCCAAACAAACACAAAAAATATGATAGGGAATAGCAGCACGAGAGTAAGTAAGAGTAATCCAATAATAAAATGCAAAATTGAAAATTTTTTAGTTGGAATTATTTTCTTATCAAATTTTATTTTGTTTATCAATTTAAATGTGCTAACAAGTTCTGCTGTTCCGAAGACTGAAGGAATTACAGTTGAAAAACTAAACGTAGCATAAATGGCATATTCCAATTCACTGAAAAATTGTTTGCCATCGTAAAACCAGTTTTGCGTTCGTAAATTGAACAGCTCAAAAAGCCACCACGCAGGTGCAGAAATTAAAAAAAGTAAAACGTATTTTTTCCAATTCCGGCTAAGCAGTGAATTACCTTTTCTATAATACACAAAGCCATCAACGGTAAGTGCATAACCAAGCCATAGAGGAAAGAAGAGCAAGTGAGTGCGAAGTCCATCGAGACTCCAATTGAGATACCAAAAAACTACAACTAAAACTATTCCTATCCAGCCATGCAATGGAAAAATTATTTGCTTGCTGTTCATAAATGAGTTTTTGATTGAGATTTGATTTTTGATGTAGAAATAAATTTTTCGATTTGTCTGTGATGACGAAGTATGTGTACGATTGCATGCTCTAGTAATTGCTCGATATCGTATTCTGGCCCGTAGCGTGATTTAATTTTGATTTTCATAATCTCAGTAGTTGAAAGCTCCCATTTCCCATCCAATGTTTCAGCTGTATAAGTTAACATTTTATCTAGCTCGTTATTTATTTCGTCTTGTGAATAGGTTCTCCTTTCAGGTGAATTTTTTGAAGTTTGAAACCAATCTCTAATATAGTCTGCATATCCGTATCCTGAGTAAATTACGTGCGATAAAATTGTCTGTACGGAACGACAATCTTCATCCTCCGTATTGGAATCAACAATTATGTCAAAGTCAGATTTAGATATTTGCACTATTAGTTTTTTTAGTTCATTTGAAGCACGTTCATACACATCCATTAGTGCTCCAATCGCACCTTTACGAAAGTCTTTTCTCATTTTCGCACTCTAAACTCAAATATATCGGGTCTTGAATAATGTCCTGCAACATCAAATATCCATTTTGCTTCGGCAATAGCATCAAGATCGATATCTGAATAAATAATTTCTTCTTTTTCTGAAACCGGACCTGCAATTATTTTTCCTGTGGGATCTATGACACAGCTATTTCCTTTGTTTATCCATTCACGATCGTGCGGGTAATTAGATTTAAATTCATACTTATTTGGAATATCTTTCATTTTAATTGCCTGACAGCA
>JABDPB010000066.1 GCA_013042995.1 Ignavibacteriaceae bacterium
AAGATGAAGTTAACGTTATTATCTATAAGTAAATCAATATGAATTTTATAATTCATCTCAAGCTTTTTATAGCTTAAATTGCGCTTTTTTTGATAACAATCTTCCGCAGGTGCATTTAAACCAGCTATGTAAATTGAATCATCACTTACGGCTACTTTTGCTAATTTTACCGCTTCTTTTACATATGGAGCAGCATTTGAAATTTCAATAACTTCTAAGGCAGCAGGATTTGTCCTAAATGTATTAGTAGTAATTATATCTGCTCTAGCTTTAATATAAGATTTGTGAACGTCCATAATTAAATCTAAAGAGGTTCTATTTAGTTCGGTCATCCAAATATGTGAGTTAGGTTTGCAACCCATTTTTTGGAGCAAGCTTCCAAGTACGCCATCCAATATGAGCGGTCTTTTCTCAGAAACAGATTGAGAAAAGGGATTATTTACTTTTTGCAGCACTGCTTTCAATTCTTAAAGTAACTTTTAACTTCATCTAATATTCTATGTAAATCTATTTGTTCAATACACTCTAAATTATGTGGACATTCCTTTTTCCAACAAGGCGAACAGAATAAACCTTCCTGAAATATCTTTACGCCACGATTATAAAGATCAATTTCAGTCCAACAGCTAACACCAAACCAGACAATCACAAACTTCTTTAACGCAATTGCTAGGTGCATTCCAAAAGAATCACCTGTTACCACTACATCGGCAATAGATTCATAGCACGCACCTTTTCTAACTCCTTCATTTGTTGGAGTGTTGATGATTTTCCCTTTATATTTTATGTAAATATTCATGTTGCGTTCTTCATCTTCTGGACCACCGAATAATGCGATTTTATATTTATTCTTTTCTAACATTTTTTCAATTAGGTAAGCGTGCTGTTCAATGGTCATTTTCTTATTTGGATAAAGATTTGAGCAGCCGGTATTAAATCCAATAACTTTATCACCCTTATTAATTCCAACTTTCTTTTTATAATCCTCAATAAATATTTTTTCATTTTCAGTAAATTCAAAAACATATTCATCATTTTTATAATTAACTTCGAACGTTTCAGCTAGATAATCCTGTCCGGTTCTTTTATTCACTTTAAACTTTAAATTATCATCCATTCCAAGGCGATAGTTGTAATATGCTCCTTCATTAACAGGTACGATTACACCGTTTTCATTTAAACCAAAGCCAATCTTGTTTTCAGCATTTACGGAATTTAATAATGCACATGCTTGTAGTGATTTATCGGCATTCAAAACGCAGTCAAATTTCATCTGGTTTAATATTGAAATGGATTCAAAATTATAGTCATAAACGTGATCAATAAAATGGTTATTTGCCAACAAGGGAGAGGCATTCTTATGTGTAATCCAATAGATAGTTGAATCGGGATATTTTCTTTTCAATCCGGGCAACTGGGCAGTTGTCATCAATACATCACCCATTGCATCTAAGTTGATAATTAAAATCTTTGTTCCAACCGGAATATTATCTTTACATCCATCTTCCCAGCAGTTGTGATCCGGAAAGCATGGTTTGTACCCTGAAAATCTTTTGCAATCTGGAATTCTATTACCCATTCAAATGTTTCTCCAAAAAGGGAATGAATTTATTTCTTACTTCTTCAAAACCAATATTATGTAGTGTTGGATCTTCTGTAACTATATATTCAAATTCTGTATTATATGGGCTCCAGATCCTATCATTAGTATTGTATTTAACATACATTCCAAATACAGGAATTTTAATCATTGATGCTATATGTACTATTGATGTATCCGGTGTGAACAACATATTTAGCTTTGATATTCCTGCGGCAAAAATATCAAAGTCTTGACTTGGAGGAAAAATATTTTTTTCTGGTGCTATTTTTTTTGCCTGTTCAAAATAATCTGTAGTTGTAAATACAACATAATTGATATCAAATCTTCTTATTTCTTCAATCAACTTTATAAAATTACTTTTTCCCCAGAATCTTGCTTTGCTACCCGCAGTAATATTAATTCCTAACAAAAACTTACTATTTAGTGTATTCAAATATTGTTCTGCTAGCTTTATCGAATCAGTATTGAATTTGTAATTGATAATCGCATTTTGAAAATCGGGTTTTAGTCCAAACAGTTGTGCTAATTCAAGCGTTCTTTCAACTATATGATATTTTGTAGAATCGAGTCTGGAAACAGTATGCGTGTATAAATTTTCATTCTTCTTTTTTAATCCAAAAACTTGTTGACATTTTACATACCACAAAAACAAACTCACAGTTAGAGATACATCATCGTGAAGATCAACAATTGAATCAATTTTTTTATTTTTCAAAAGGCGTTTCATCTCTTTCAATCCAACAAGACCTTTTTTATAAATAAAGGTTCTCTCGACAGCGGGGCAGTGTTCAAAGATAAAATAATTCTTCTTATCAGCCATGACATAGATTTTGAATCCAGTTTGCTTTTTAACCTGAGTTAACAGGGGAGTAGTAACAAGTGCATCACCAATCCGGTTAAGTCGAATAAAAAGAACATTTGAATTACTCCCGAAAACAGTTTTGCCAGAACTAATCCTTCCGCGAGATAAAATTAATAAAAGATTAAGAATAATATTTTTGAAAAATATCTCTAACTTTTTCATTAAGTAATTTTAAGTAACTTTTTAATTTTTACCACAATCTCTTCAGGTAACAAATTCTTCATACATTCGTGACTATATGGACATGACAGCTTGTTGCAGATTATGCAGTCTAAGTCATCTTTAATAACATAATCAGAATTTGTAGAATATGGTTTGTGATTTACCGGGTTTGTTGGTCCGAAAATCCCAATTACTGGTACTTCCATAGCGGCAGCTATGTGCATTGGACCCGAGTCATTTGCAATTACCAAATCGCATTCACTAATTAACCCTGCAAGTTGTCCAACATTTGTTTCAGGTATTAACACTGATTTTTCATGTAAGTTATTTTTAATTTTATTTGCATCATCTTCATCGCCCGGCCCCCAGAGAATTAAGAATTTTAAATTTGATATCGTAAGCATTGCATTACAAATCTCAATCCATTTTTCTGGTTCGCATCTTTTCGATTTCCATCCGCCTGAAGGAATGATTCCAATAGTTAATTCATCTTCAAAATTACTAGCAATAAAATCTTTTGCGTAAGTTTTTTCTTTATCGTTCAAAAAAAATAAAGTTTTTTTACTTACAATAGGAATTTGCATCTCTTTTAATAGTTGTAAGTTTGATTCTGCAGCATGAGTATTTGTGTTGCCGGGATTTGCTTTTATATTGTAAGCATATTTTCTACCGCGTTTATTGTAGCCTGCCCGGTATTTGGCACCTGAAAAAAACGTTATTTGCGCTGTTTTAGGATTGGACCAGAAATCAAAAACCAAATCATATTTTGCTTTTCTGACTTTACTTAATATGCTAATTACAAAATCTTTTTTTTTGAAAGTTAATACCTTGGAAACGAAAGGATTATTTTCAACTGCACGTTTGGCAAATTCTTCTGTGAGGTAGTGAATTTCAGAATGGGGGTATGCTGCTTTAATATTTTCGAGAATGATCGTAGAAAGAATAATATCCCCAATTCCACGGGGTTTTATACAGAGTATTTTCTTAATATCTGCCTTCTTACTCATACTTCAACTCTTTTCTTAATCAGTGTGCATCAAGCCAGTTGTTTCCAATTCCAATGTCCACAACTACCGGCACCTTCAGCGGTAGTGCTTTTTCCATTTCGTTTTTAATAATCGGCTTAAGCTCATCTACTTCATCTTTATGTGCATCGAATAAAAGTTCATCGTGAACCTGAAGAACCATTTTTGATTTAAACTTATTTCTTTCCAGCTTCTTGTGAATCTTGATCATAGCAATTTTAATCATATCTGCTGCAGTACCTTGAATAGGCATATTGATAGCAACGCGCTCTTCAAATTGGCGAACAACACGATTGTTGCTATTTATATTTCTCAAAAATCTTCTTCTGCCGAGTAATGTTTCTGCATAACCTTTTTCTTTTGCCTTTTTAACCGAATCATCCATATAATTCTTTACTTTTTTAAAAGTGTTGAAGTATGTTTCGATGATTTCCTTTGCATGTGTCTGTGTTACACCCAAACGAGTCTTTAAACCGAATGGACCAATACCATAGAGAATTCCGAAATTCACTTCTTTTGCCTTGCGTCGCATATCATCTGTAACATCTTTCGGTTCAACCATAAATACAAGTGCTGCAGTGTTTCGATGTATATCTTCTCCGGCTTTAAATGCTTTTATCAATCCTTCATCACCGCAAATTGATGCCATTATCCGAAGCTCGATCTGGCTGTAATCGGCACTGAGCAAAACGTGATTTTTATCTCTCGGAACAAATGCTTTTCTGATTTCTTTTCCCATTTCTGTGCGAATGGGAATGTTCTGTAAATTTGGATTAATACTTGATAATCTGCCGGTTGAAGCGATTGTTTGATTAAAATCAGTATGCACTCTTCCGGTTTCTTTATTGATGAGATTCGGCAGTGCATCTGCATAAGTTGATTTAAGTTTAGTTACCTGCCTGTAATCTAAAATCATATCAACAATCTCATGCTCACCCTTTAAATTTTCTAATGCACGTGCATCAGTTGAATAACCAGTTTTTGTTTTTCTGCCGGAAGTTAGTCCAAGTTTTTCAAAAAGAATTACCTGCAGTTGTTTTGGTGAGCTGATATTAAATTCTTCCCCCACAACTTTGTATATTTTTTTTGTGTATTGATTTATAAGTTTCTGCAATTCTTTACTGAAGTTATCGAGTGCAGATTTATCAATTTTAACACCTTCAGATTCCATATCTTCTAATACAGGAACAAGAGGAAAATCAACTTCATGCGCAATATTTTCAAGCTTCTCTATTTTTATTTCCTTACCTAGAATTTTGAAAAGCTGGTATGTTATATCAGCATCTTCTGCTGCATAATCTGAAAGTTGGTAAACATCTGCATCATATAAAAGTGTCGGATCTTTTTTTGAACCTATTAATTCTGAAATTGGAATAGGTTTGTAGCTCAAATATTTTTCAGATAAGCTATCCATTCCATGCTTTTGATCCGGATCAATTATGTAGCTTGCGATCATCGTATCGAAATAGAAATTGCCAAGCTCAATTCCGATGCTGCGTAAAACAGAAATATCGTATTTACCATTCTGACAAACTTTTTTAATCTTATTGTTTTCAAATACAGGTTTGAATAATTTTACAAATTCGTCAACAGGTAAACGTTCTTTTTCATCTTTAAATTTTTTCTTTTCACCCGGATGAATCGCAACAAATATGCCTTCTCCTGCTTTGGTTGAAAATGATGCACCTAAAATCTTTAAAGAAAAAGGATCGAGTCCATCGGTTTCAGTATCAAAAACAAAAAGTTCTTTCTTTTTAAGTTTATCAACTAGCGATTTTGCATCCTTTGAATTCGTAATTAATTCGTACTTACTTTTGCTTTTATCAAACTTTTTAGCTTCGCTCAAATCTTCTTCTTTTATTTTTTCTACCTTTGTGCCATCGTAAACATTAATCAAACGGGTAAACAGATTCTTAAATTCAAGCTCAACAAAAAGATTGCGAAGTTTATCGAAGTTTGGTTTTTCAAATTTTGCTTTAGTAAAATCAAATTCCATTGGAACGCTACAATTAATAGCTGCAAGTTCTTTTGATAGGAAAGCATTATCTTTATTTTCTTCCAGCTTCTTTTTTGTGCCGGCTTTTTCAACTTTGTCTATATTTTTATAAATATTTTCAACTGACCCATATTGTTGAATTAAGGGAATTGCCGTTTTCGGTCCTATACCTTTTACACCCGGAATGTTATCTGAACTGTCACCAATCAATGCTAAGTAATCAATCATCTGTTTTGGTTCAAAGCCGTAATCATCAATTACTTTTTTTACATTAAAAAAAACAACATCATCGGAACCTCTTCCAGGTTTTGCGATAATTGTTTTTTTAGTAACAAGCTGCATATAGTCTTTATCAGGTGTAACTGCATACGATAGCATTCCTTTTTTTTCCGCCAGCTTAACAGCAGTGCCTATTATATCATCCGCTTCATAACCAGGTTTTATATAAAGGGGTATATTTAAAAGTTCAACTATTTCTTTTATTCTTCCTATTTGCGGAATCATATCATCAGGCATTTCTTCACGAGTGGCTTTGTAATCTTCATACATTTCATGGCGGAAAGTTTTTTCTTTGGAATCTGAAGCAACCGCAATATAATCTGGTCTGTGATCTTCAAGCACTTTCAAAAGCTGATTTACAAATCCATAAACTGCAGAAGTAGGTTCACCACTTTTTGTTTTTAAAGGACGGTTGATAAAAGCAAAATAAGCCCGGTAAGCCATTGCCATTGCATCAACGATTACAAATGTTTTGTCTTTCATACAGTAAGATTAAAATTAAAGGTAATTGAATTATTGAAGATACGTATATCAACAATAATTTTAAATGTATTGATGGATAGTATTTATTTAGTCACTGTTACTTTGTAAAGTGGTTTCAGAATCAACAAAGTTTATCTACTGAATTTGGTGCAATGATTATTTACTCATATGTTGAAGCTGATACAAAAATTGTTGAATTGGAAGCTAAGCCAGACACTGTTTCGTATAATAATTCAGATGAGGATGTAAAGTTTAGAATCAAAAAATTACTTTTAATCTCATTTTTAACGTAATGAATTTTATTGCACAATATTTGTTATATATTTAGTTGAATTAATGAAATAATTCATTTATACTGTGCTATCTTTAGATTAATGACAGGAGACAGAAATGGCAACTGTAACAGATTCTGAAAAAAGTAACAAATCTTCACCCAAATCCTCCAATGATGCTCCGAAATTAAAATGGTTAAGTACTCGTCTGCTCGATGATGTTTTTACGGATGAAGTGAGCTTATTCAAACCGCATTTTGAAGTTGATTACGAAGGTTACATTCAAAGATTGTGGGATTCGAATCCTGAAATTTATCAACTTCTTAAAAACGCAAATGAGCTTGAGGAAGCGCGCAACTTGATGTATACTTATCTTGAAAAAGCGGAGAGAAAAGTATTTGAAGTTGATAACGATCTTCACATTCTTGAAAAATCCACAGTAAGAGAAAGCATAAGAGTTTTTAGAAGCATCATTGGTCCAATAAATGAATTTCGTACGGAATTTTCTGCAGTCGACAGCCTTTGGAAGCTTGCTCAAAACAAAAGAGATGATTTGAAAGATAAAATTTCTGTCGGTTTTATAATGGAATTCATAAATCTTTTCAGAGGTATTACAGGTAAATCTAATATCTATCTTGAAAATGCTCAGGTGAAAAAGGGAATACCAGAATTTTTAAAATTGAAAGGAAAAGAAGCAGCAAAAGTACGAATGGAAATTTTGGATGATCTGGGGTCCAGCGTTCAAAAATATTTTAAAAAATATCCATCCGGTTTAGAAGATGAAGTTATTGGCTGGAGGAAAGAGAACAAAGCTAAGATTTTAAGATATTTTAAAGGAGATGATAAAAACTGGAACGACTATCAATGGCATTTAAAAAATGTTATTAAAGATGCAGAACCTTTAGCCGAATTAATTGAACTTACAAATGAACAAAAAGAAGCTGTAGATGACGCAGTAAAAAATAATATTCCATTTGGCATAACACCCTATTACTTAAGTTTGATGGACAGGAAACTTTCTATCGGATACGATC
>JABDPB010000073.1 GCA_013042995.1 Ignavibacteriaceae bacterium
AGATGTTTTATAAATGATACTCCTGTAAACTTAAACGTTGTGAAGGAAATTGGAAATTTACTTGTTGATTTGCACGGGCAGCATGAACACCAATCACTCCTGCGAACAGAGACCCACATCGATTATCTCGACGAGTTCGGTGATTACCAGCCACTTATCCAGCAATTTAAAAATGCATATTCGGAAATAAGTAAAAAAGACAATGAATTAAAAGATTTGCAGAAAAAGGAAGAGAATATTAAAGAGAAAAAAGATTTTTATTCATTTCAGATAAAAGAAATTGATAATATTTCACCCGAAGAAAATGAAGATGAAAAACTAAACGAAGAATTAAAAATTCTTGAAAACTCAGAGAAAATTGCTGAACTGGCATCGGAAATTTATACACTTCTTTACGAATCGGAGAGTTCTGTGCAGGATGCACTCTCAAAAGTTAAGAATCATCTACAAAAACTAAGTGAAATTGATAAAACATTTTCAGATGCTGTGGCCGAATCGGAATCTGCCCTCGCACAAATCGAAGACATTTCAAGTTTAGTGAGAAACTACAATTCAAGGTTAAATCTTAATCCTGAAGAACTAGAAGAGAAAAGAGAAAGGCTTGGTGCAATAAATCTTCTAAAGAAAAAATATGGCGGCTCAGTAAAAAGTATACTTGAGCATAGAAAAAAAATTGGTGATGAGGTTGATCTTGCAGAAAACTTTGCAGAGAAAATCAATGAAATCTCAAATCAAATTTTTGAGTTAAGGGAAAATGCAGGCAGCATTGCAAAAAAAATATCAAAACAGAGAGAGCAAACGGCGAAAATTGTTAAAAAAGGAATCGAACAAAATTTAAAAGAGCTCGGAATTCAAAATCCCGAATTCAAAACGGAAATTGAAAATCATATGGCTGAAAAAGACACAGGAGTTTTTGCAGATGGAAAATTTTTCAATACAACATCCAGAGGAATGGATGAAGTGGAGTTTTACATCTCTACAAATCCGGGAGAAGATTTAAAGCCGCTGCCAAAAGTCGCTTCAGGCGGCGAGATTTCGAGAGTTATGCTTTCTCTAAAATCTACACTTGCTAAAAACGATAAACTTCCGCTTTTAATTTTTGATGAAATTGATGTTGGTATAAGTGGAAGAATTGCACAAAAAGTTGGTAATGCGTTAAAAGAACTTTCAAAATATCATCAGATAATTTCAATTACACACCTCCCTCAAATTGCCGGATTGGCGGATAGTCACTACTCAATTGAAAAATCGAAAAAAGACGACAGAGTTGTCAGTTCCATAAAGAAGCTCAAAAAATCTGAGCAAATTACGGAAGTAGCAAAGCTGCTAAGCGGTGAAAAAGTTACCGAAGCCAGCCTTAAAACAGCCCGTGAATTAGTTGTATCGAAGGAATAATTTTTGCTGAATTTGACTAATAATTAAGAATAATAAATCAGAAAACTTCTTTGGAAAATTATTAATTATGGCAAAAATGAAAACTTACTTATGGGCTTTGTTTCTAATTCCTTCAATTGGTATTTACTCACAATCAATTGAAGAGACACTCTCTTATCTTTCCTCGGATGCAGCAACAGAATATTCCCAGCCTGCAGTAACTGCCTTTGGATCGAATATGAGTTCTGGCTGGTTTACAGGCTTACCACCCACGTCGACTGTCGGCTTTCATGCGCGTTTAAGATTTGTGGGTGTTGGTTCACTTTTTACGGATGACGTAAGAAGGTTTTCTACAACTGGTCAGTTTCAGTACACTTCACAGCAAGCCAACGATATTTTAATTGCTTCCGGTTTAGATCCATCATTTATTCCAAATTATGATGAAATTAGAAATGAACTGCTTAATCAGGTTTGGGACGTAAGAATTGAAGGTCCAACTATAACCGGCAGCGCAAATGAATTTGTAACAGTTGAATTTCCTGGAACAACCATTCAGGGTGTAACAATTAATCCATACGTAGTTGAAATGACTGATGTAAAGGGATTCTTAAATAATAGCGATATGCTGCCAACTCCCGCACTGCAATTGGATCTTTCCGGTTTTATTGGAACTGGTGTGTCAGTAAGATATTTCTCAGGTGTAAACATTAGTAATTTAGGAAAGATGAATGTTTGGGGTGCGGGCTTTGTACACAATATTAATTATTGGTTTGAAGACCCAATACCGATTGATATTGGTTTTGGATACTACTTTCAACGTTTTGACATTGGAGATTCGTTTAAGAATACGGCATCACAGCTAGGACTTTACATATCCAAAAGTATTGGTACCATTGTTTCAATTGTTCCTTACATGGGGTTGACTTACGAATCATCTAAGTCAAAACTTGATTATGACTACAGGTTTGATACCCCTACAGGCCCACAAGAAATAAATCTTTCAATTGATTATGAAGGGGAGAATCTTGTAGGACTGACAGTTGGTGCAACGATTATATTTCCTGTAATTAGTCTAAATTTTGATTATAAAGTTGCGCAATCACAAACCGGAACAATTGGAATCGGTTTTGGTTTCTAACAATAGGTTTTTTATTGATTAAATTTCTCTATAATTTCATAAAAAGAAATTATTTTTGAAATTTTAATTTGATAAAAACAGCTTGCTATATTCACATTCCTTTTTGTGACCACAAGTGTATTTACTGCGATTTTTATTCTATTATAACCTCCGATAATATTAATCCATTCTTAAAATCAATTGAAAAAGAAATTAATTATTTTTCATCGAAGCATTCAAAAAACAGGGAACTCATTTCAATTTATTTCGGAGGCGGAACACCCTCGCTAATGGAGACCGATTACATTAAACAAATTATTTGTTTGGTTAAGAAGAATTTTACCGTAAATGAAGCAGCGGAAATAACTATTGAAACAAACCCCGGTACAGTAAGTTTAGATAAATTGAAAAGATTTAAAGAATCCGGTATTAACAGAATCAGTATTGGTATTCAATCTTTTGATGATGAAGAGTTAAAATTTTTAACGAGAATTCACAATTACAAAACTGCAATTGAAACAGTAAATAACGCTTACAACGCAGGCTTTGGAAATATTTCAATTGATTTAATTTTCAATCTTCCAAATCAAACGAAAAAAAAATGGAAGGAAAATTTAGTTAAAGCAATTGATCTTCCAATTAAACACATTTCAGCGTACAGTTTAATATTGGAAAGAGGAACAATTTTAAATAAAATGGTTTTGGATGGAAAAGTTGAGTTGCAAGATGCAGATTACGATGCAAATCTTTATGAAACCACAATCGAATTTTTAGATCAAAAAGGTTTTTATCAGTACGAAGTTTCAAACTTTACTAAACCAGATTACGAATGCGTTCATAACAATGCTTACTGGCGTTATGGTGAATACTTTGGATTAGGAACATCTGCGCATTCATTCATCAATAAAAAAAGATGGTGGAATTTTTCAAGTTTAAAAAAATACATAAGTGAAATTGAACTGTGCGGACAAGCAATTGCAGGGTCTGAAATTATAACTGCAGAAAAAGAATTGGATGAATATGTAATGCTTGCATTGCGCAGCTCCGGATTGAACTTAAATGAATTTAGCGAAAGATTTGGAGTTGCGTGGTTAGAGAAAAAAAATTCTTATTTTAATCTCTTAGAGAAGAAAAAACTTTTGGAAATTACTAACGGCAGCATAAAATTAACTGGAACAGGTTACGCTGTCTGCGATGAAATACTAAAAGAAATTTTATAAATCTTTACACTATTAATGCTTAAGATTAAACTTCACTGGCAAATTTTATTTGCACTTGTAATTGCAATTTTATATGGATTGTATTTAACTGAGTACGCTTATTTAGTTACGTGGATGGGAGTTTTATTCCTTCGTGCCCTGCAGATGATTATTATTCCGCTAATTCTCACTTCTATTATTTCGGGTGTAACAAATATTGGCGATGCACACAATCTGGGCAGACTCGGATTCAAAACTATTTCCTACTACATCACAACTAGTCTTTTTGCAATTGTAACGGGATTAGTTTTCGTAAATCTAATTCAACCTGGTGTTGGTGCCGATTTAGGATTAAAGAAGGATGTACCAGAACTTGCAGCTTCTTCCGGCGACTTGTGGGAACTTGTTCTGCGGATGATACCTACAAACATATTTGAAGCTTTTGTCTCTTTTGATATTCTTGCAATAATTGTTTTTTCTATTCTATTTGGATTTTTTATAACAAGAGTTGGTGAAAAACCGAAAGAATTTTTAACAACTTTATTTAATTCCGGTTTTGAAGTGATGATGAAGTTAACACATTTTGTTATCCGGTTTACGCCGCTTGGAATTCTTGGAATTGTAGTTGGGGTTGTTGCAGAGCAAAGAGAAAATTTAGTTGAAGTGTTAGGCAGCCTTGGAAAATATTCAATTACCGTTTTGATCGGGTTGTTCATTCATGGCGCCATCACTTTACCCTTAATTATTGGAACTGTTGGCAAAGTAAATCCTTGGAAACATTTTCAAGCAGTGACAACACCACTGCTAACTGCATTTTCAACGCGTTCATCTTCTGCAACATTACCGCTCACTATTGATGCGGTTGAAAACAATTCAGGCGTTTCAAATAAAATTTCTAGTTTTGTACTTCCGCTTGGGGCTACAATTAATATGGACGGCACAGCACTTTACGAATGTGTAGCAGCAATGTTTATAGCACAGGCTTACGCAATTGAACTGGGATTTTTACAGCAAATGATTGTAGTGATTACCGCACTATTAGCTTCAATTGGTGCTGCAGGAATTCCAATGGCTGGTTTGGTCATGATTTCTGTTATTCTAACTGCGGCTGGCTTGCCCCTTGAAGGCGTTGGATTAATCCTGGCAGTTGATCCATTTCTTGATATGTGCAGAACGAGCGTAAATGTGTGGAGCGACTCTTGTGGGACGGTAACAATTGCAAAAACTGAAGGGGAAAATCTTAATGTTTAATACATAGAATCCATTCGATTTTGGCTTCCATTTTGTAGGCAGAAACAATTATATTTCCTAATTAAATCGTAATTAAATGGTGTTAATATGAAATCTGTACTTTTATTTGTTCTGTTGGTTTTTACTTTATCTGTCTTCCCACAAAATATTAAAAAAGTAAAATTATTCATTAACAATGAAACCGATATTCAAAAAGTGGTTTCTCTTCAGCTCGATCTAGAGCACTCAATTGTAGATAAAGAAGGAAATGTATCTTTATTCGTTGATGAAAAAGAATTCCAAAATTTGATTCAATCTAATTTGAGTTATGAAATATTAATTGATGATTGGAAGCAGTATTACAATTCACTTCCTGTTCCAACTGAAATAGAAAAACAAATTATAAAGTCAGAAAGTGAAAATCTGTTTGGAGTAACCGGATTTGATTTTGGCTCGATGGGGGGCTATTACACTCTGGCAGAAATTGAAGCAGATTTGGATGAAATGTTTCAACTGTATCCAAATCTTATCACACAAAAATATTCTATCGGAACAAGTGTTGAAGGCAGAACAATTTGGGCAGTAAAGATTTCGGATAATCCAAATATAAATGAAAATGAACCAAGCGTTGGATTCGATGCATTGGTGCATGCACGTGAGCCGCAATCAATGGCAACGCAGATGTATTTTATGTGGTACCTGCTGGAAAATTACGGCACCGATCCAACTGTCACCTATTTAGTGGATAACCGGGAAATTTACTGTGTTCCATGTTTTAATCCCGATGGCTACGAATATAATAGGCAGACGGATCCTAATGGCGGTGGATGGTGGAGAAAAAACAGACGTGACAATGGCGGCAGCTGTTATGGTGTAGATCTAAACAGAAACTTTGGATATATGTGGGGATATGATAACATAGGCTCAAGCCCCGATCCTTGTGATAACACTTACAGGGGATCCTCCGCATTTTCAGAACCGGAAGCACAAGCTATTAGAGATCTTGCAATTCTTAAAAATTATGGAACCCACTTCAATATGCATTCATATGGTAATTACTATTTATACCCGTGGGGCTACATTGATCAGCAAACTCCCGACTCATCAACTTACAGGGAATTTGCAAGTGATATGGGGAATCTTAGCGGTTATGCTTACGGAACAGGTCCGCAGCTTTTAGGATATCCATCAAACGGAAGTGTACGTGATTGGATGTACGGTGGGCAAACTGATAAGAATAAAATTTTCGGCTATACAATAGAGATTGGTCCGGAATTCTGGCCAAACCAAAATCAAATATTCCCAATTGCACAGCAAAATGTTTTATCAAATATGTACCACGCTTTTGTAGCAGGCGAATATGTTCAGCTTGTTAACCCTAATTTCGATAGAGAATATTTTATTCCTGCAGATGCAGTTGAACTCACACCAGAATTTAAAAATAAAGGATTAGCTACTGCTTACAACTTAACATTTGAACTTAGTTCACCAAGCCAATATATAACAATAAACAGTGGCAATGCTTCCTTAGATTCCTTAGAAGCGAGAACAGCTTCAACTCTTACAACACCTTTTTCTTTTGTAATTTCAATTTCTGCTCCGCTTGAAGAAGAAATTCCGATTGTTTTAACGACCCGGGTTAATGGAGATATAGTTGCAAGTGATACAACAACTATAATCATCGGTTTCCCGGTTTTCATTTTTGAAGATTTAGCAAACGATCCTGCTGTAAATTGGACGATAACTGCGTCCCCATCTTCCCCTAAGTGGGATGAAACAATCGAAGCATTTTACTCTGCTCCTAATTCTTATACAGACAGTAAAAACCAAAACTACAGGAACAATGCTACAGTGACCATGACTTTAACTAGTGCTTTAAACTTGTCCGGCTACACAAATCCGCGATTAAGATTTTATACTCAATTTAATATTGAAAGTAATTGGGATTATGGCTGGGTTAGAGTTTCTACAAACAACGGTTCATCTTGGACTGCACTAGAAGGATATTACACTGAACCGGGCGAAGGCAGTTTTCAACCAAACGGGCAGCCGGTTTACGATGGTGTTATATCTGATTGGGTAAAAGAAGAAATAAGTCTGGCCAGTCATGTCAGTTCACAATTAAAATTACAGTTTCAATTAAGAACTGATGGTGGAGTGACAAGAGACGGCTGGTTTATTGATGACATTGGAATTTTTATTTACACAATTCCAACTGATAATTCGAGCAATGACGGGCAGGTATATACTTTCTCTTTAGATCAGAATTTTCCAAATCCGTTTAACCCAACTACAAAAATTAATTACACTATCCCTTCTGCAGGAACTTCTTCTATGAAGCTCGTGCTGTTAAAAGTTTACGACGTTTTAGGCAACGAAATTGCGGTATTGGTAAACAAAGAACAGGTGGCAGGAAATTATGAAGTAGAGTTCGATGCAACTAACCTAAGCAGCGGAACCTATTTTTATAAATTAGTTTCCGGCTCGTTTGTAGAAACTAAGAAGATGTTATTAATAAAGTAATCAGAAATCAAACTATATTTTATTCAAAAAAGCTGGAGATCTCTTCCAGCTTTTTCTTTTTTATATCCGGAACTTTTACCTCATTTGACGGATAACCAACTACAAGCAAAAGAAACGGTCTTTCATTTTTGGGTCTATCTAAAATATCATTTAAAAAGTTCATAGGACTTGGAGTGTGTGTAAGTGATGCTAATCCAGCATTGTGAATCGCGGTTATTAACATTCCAGTTGCAATTCCTGTTGATTCCATTGCATAGTACTGTTTAATATGTCTCCCATCTGGAAGCGGATCATAACTTTTATAAAATATTGCGATCAAAAATGGTGCTGTTTCTAAAAAGGGCTTATTTGAATCAGTGCCAAGCGGTTTAAGTGTTTCCAGCCATTCTTCTGGTGCACGTTTGCTGTAAAATTCTTTTTCTTCCTCTTCGGCAGCTATTCTTATTTTCTTTTTTAATACGGGATTTGAAACAACAACAAAATGCCACGGCTGCAAATTTGCCCCGCTAGGCGCGGAACCGGCTGCCTTTATACAATTTTCAATTACTTCTCTTGGTACAGCTGCATCTGAAAAATCTCTAACTGTTCTTCTTTTCTTCAAATCAGAACAGAATTCAACTGATCGCTTAAGCATTTCACTAGTTGAATATTTTTTAAAATCTATTAACGGAATGAATTTTGGTTTTGCCATGGTAATTTGGTTTTCTGAAAAATATTTTATTCAAAGATAAATACTAATATTATTTTATAATAAAAAAGGCGATCTAAATCGACCGCCTATAAATAAAATTTATTTTATCAACATATCACTTCAGCAGGATCATTTTTTTAGTTTCAACAAAATTACCTGATTCTAATCTGTATAAATATGTACCACTTGTTAAATTACTTGCATCGAAATCAATACTAAAATCGCCTGCAGGTAAATCCCTTTCAACTAAAGTAGCAACTTGATTACCAATTACATCATACACCTTTAATGTAGTTAAACCAGCCCTTTGAACTTTAAATTCGATTGTTGTGCTAGGATTAAAAGGATTTGGATAATTTTGTCCAAGCTGATAATTAATTACCACAGAAGGACCAGAACCCGAGCTAGATACAATTGTGCTTAACAGTTTTCTTTCATAAGCACCATTTCCATGCGTCATTACTCTTAAAACATTATTAACTCTGCAAATATTTAAATCCATTCCCTGCACTCCATCCGGTAAGGCGTTGTTAAAATCCTGCCAGTTTCCTCCGCCATCGGTAGAAACAAAGACTCCGATATCTGTTCCGATATAAACGTGATCAGTGTTGTTTGGATCAACAATCACTGCAGGTACGGGAACATCCGGCAGGTTATCGCTTACGTCAGTCCAGTTGTCTCCGCTGTTTGTTGATTTAAAGACATGTCCACTTCCAAAGCCGTAAAATGTAATGAAAACCACATTATCATTTAATGGATCAACAGCCATATCAGATGGGAAACGATCGGGAAGATTACCCGTAATGTTTGTCCATTCTGCTCCACCGTTTGTTGTTCTAAAAACATTTCCTCTGGAAGTTTGAAAAGGTGCAGTTGCAACGTAAACTATATCTTCACTTTGGTAGCTTATGTCCATTGCAAGTGCAGGATTTCCATCGAGCACGGTATTATTATTAGTTGCTGTCCAGCTATTTCCGGAATTTGTTGATTTAAATATTTTATCTCTGCCCGCATATATAATTGAAGCATCATTGTAGTACGTTCTGAATGGTGCAATAAAGGCAGTAATACCTGCACTTGGTGGAGTAATAGTGGAGAAGTTGCTTCCTCCATTTGTAGAACGCCGCATATTAAGATTTTGCCAGGATGCATATACAATATTATCGTTGGATGGATCAATAGAAGTCCAGCTTCCATCGCCTCCAATAACCCTTATCCAAGCTAAATCACCATCATAAATTACAGTACTATTATCCTGTAAGCCGCCCATAGCTTTAAGTGAATCTGTTTGTGAGCTTGATGTTCCGTTGTAAAACTGCGTAGTTTGCAATCTTCCGTTGTGTGATTGATAAGTCTCGCCAAAATCAATAGTTCTGAAAATACCGCCGTCTGTTCCAATATAATAAGTGTTCATATCAGTTGGGTGTTGAGCAACAACATGTGCGTCCGAATGAGTGTAATCTGCAGGGCCTTCCTGTCCCCCGATTGGAGGCCTTCCTAAAATTAATCCGCCTGAGGATTTTTGCACAACTGTGGAACCTCCGTTAGTAGATTTATAAACTTCAATACCAATTACAATTAAATTATCAGGATTTGATTGATCAACTGAAACATCGTGTGAAAACCAGCCCTGCCATTTTGAATAATCTACCTGAGACATTATACTCCAGTTTAAACCAGCATCTGTTGATTTGCAAAGCCAGCTTGCACCGTTAGCACTTGAGAAACCGTTTCCAATACTTGCATAAACAATATTAGGGTTTGCTTTATAAATGTCCAAAAGAATCTTGCCTTCGTAGTAAGTTGGCAATCCCGAAGTGATGTGTGCCCAGTTTGTACCACCATCAGTTGTACGATAAATTCCAAAACCAGTGCTGGCAAAATTACCGTGCCCACTTATAACAATATTTGTATCAACAGGATTTATAACCAAACTCATTCCCATTATTACATTGTGTACTTGCTGCCATGTAGAACCTGCATCATAAGACCTGTAAATGCCCTCAGTTGTTGCTGCCCATACCGTGTTAGGATTTAAAGGATTTATTTCAACTGCCCAAACGCCTCTTCCCGAATTGTAAGCCCAATCTAAACTTTTACTCCAAGTTTGTCCGCCATCCGTAGATTTTAAGATTCCCATTCCATAAGTTCCTCTCATACTTCTGTAAGCGGCTCCGAAACCTGCACCTGAATAATTATAAACTTCTCCAGTACCTATGTAAATTATACTAGAATCATTCGATGCAATTGTTATTGAACTTACACCTAAAACGGGAAAACCTGTTGAAACATAGTGCCAAGCATCAACCCCTACCCCACCTGTATAACTTCTCCATAGTCCACCGCTTGCAGAACCCACATAAATTGTATTTGGATTTTGCGGATTAAAAGTTATTGCGTTAGTTCTGCCACCTGTATTATGCGGACCAATTGCATACCATGGGTCAACTGAGGAGGTATTTTGTTGTTTTTCAAATGAAATTAACTCAGCTTGTTCGAAAGCGCTCATAAAACCATCAGCTGGAATGTCTTCTTCAGGATAAGCTCTAACCATATTCCAAAATTCCAATGCGTGAAAAGCGCCTGAAACTTTCTCATTCGTTTTTGAAGAAGTATTCCAATCATTAATTAAATATGTAAATGCTCCCAAACCGGTTAACAGCGCTGATAATATGAAAATTGTGAAAACTGTAATTTTATTGTTCATAACTTTTTCGCCCTTTTGTTAAAATAATTTCGATTTTTCAATAATTTAAAGATAAGATTAAAACAGAAGGAATTTAATATCAACACTAATTAATTGCCGATTTCTATAAATAAAAAAGGGCGTGCCGAAGCACGCCCGAGGGAGGAGGCTGAAAACTTAATTTATACTTAACAAATGCGGCTTAATTTTATCTTCGAGCTGATTTTTTGGAACCGCACCAATTACCGCATCAACTACTTTTCCATCTTTAAAGATTCCCAAAGTGGGAATGCTTCGTATTCCATATGTCATAGCAATATTCTGATTTTCATCAGTATTTAATTTTACTACTTTTAATTTTCCTTCGTATTCATCAGCAAGCTGCTGAACTATTGGAGCCACAGCTCTGCAAGGTCCGCACCAAGGTGCCCAGAAATCAACAAGTACAGGTGTATCTGAGTTTAAAACTTCCTGATCAAAATTGAAGTCTGTTCCTTCAATTACATTTTTCATTAGTTCATTACCTTTAAATGTATAAGATTTGTAAAAGGTGAGATGAAGTTTTGTAGGTTAGGATTCAACAAAAGTATGATGAAAATCACGTGTAAATGTTTGATATTAAGCTAAATAGTAAACTTTTAAGGAAATTTACAATTCCGCTTCCATTTCTTTTTCGTAGTATGAGCGGTATGTTTTTATTGCGCTGAAAATAGACTCAGCAACCTGCTGCTGTCCTTTTTTACTTTTAAGAAATTTTGCCTCTTCCTTATTTGAAATAAAACCTGTTTCAATTAAAACACTTGGCATTGAAGCGCCCACTAAAACATAAAATCCAGCTTGCTTTACGCCCCGGGTATTTAATTTTAGATTTGTAGCAAACTCTTTATCGAGCAGTTCTGCAAATTTTTCAGAATATTTCATATATGATGAGTGGGCCATACTAACTAGTATAAAATTTTCGTCTGTGAGTTTTTCGTACCTATCTGGATTTTCTTCGTACTCAATTACACTGTTTTCTGTTTCAGCAATTTCAATTGCTTCAGTAGTTCTGCCGGGCCGCAAGAGATAAACTTCTGTTCCGTTTGCATCGGATGGTTTTTTCTTTGTTACGTTGCAATGAATTGAAATAAAAAGTTTGCCATTGTTTTCATTCGCAATTTTTCCACGCTTGTAAAGATCAATAAAGTTGTCGTCTTTTCGGGTATAAACTGTTTTAACATCCGGCATTTCCTTTTTTAAGATTTCACCGAGCTTTAAAGCCACAGCCAGGGTAATTTCTTTCTCTTTAATTTTATCAACACCAATTGCTCCGGGATCTTTACCGCCGTGACCTGCATCAATTACGACTGCATCAAAACTCCATTTGTCAATATTCCTTTTAGTGTTCGAGTATGAAAAAACTTTGTTGTGAATTGTAATTAAAATATCATTACCACCGGGTGCATTCATTACTTCATTTGTAGAATACTGTTCTCCTACGTTAAAGATAAATTCAGTATCAGGACCAACATTTCTTGTTTGAATATTTTTTACAAGCTCGCCAACTTTTTCTTTATTTACCTTTTCAATTTCTGCATTAACTTTTCTGAAAATTATTTTTAGTTCACCATCTTCATAGGAACTATAATAAGACGGAATTCTTGTTTTTGAATGAATGCGTATCAATGTACCGTTAGCTTTTTCATTAATTGTTAATCCGGTAATTCCGTAGCCAATAGTTGGTGGGAGATTTGGATTATCAAAAAACCAATCCTTTCCCTCAAAAAGCGAAGCAAGTCGTTCACCTAACAAAAACTTATTTGGAGTCTCAAACGTTAATTTTTTTTCAACGATCATTTCCAACGGATCTAAGCAGTATGCTATCGGTATATAAGTTTCACCATTTCGTAAATAGCTTGATGTTGGAAGCTGGTATACTTTAGGCACACCTGTTGACCGTGGTGTTACTATTAGGAAAGAGTTTTTAGGTGTAGATTTCAAAAGCATGTAGTTTGATTTAAGCTCAACTTTACCAGTTTTCTCATTTGCAAAAAAGTTAATCTTCAAAGCTTCAGCGAAATCAACTATTGAAGAATAAATTGTTCCTTCTCTTAAAAATGCAGGAATATTTATTGTGCCTTCATCTGTAACAATAAGCAGTTCATCTATTTCCTGTGGAAAAGTAGCTAAGGTTAATAAAGAGAAAAATAAAAAGATGAGTTTAAATTTCATTGGGTTTAAACTTTTATCCAATGAATGGTAAAAAGAATCCGCTTTTCTTTTTGTAGTGTGCAAACTTATCACCGAAATGTTTTGAAAGCAGTTTATCTTCCATCGAAGCACGCATAATGTAAATAGGAATTTCAATTAAAGCGAAGCCTGATAAAATATAACTGAGAGTTGCCATTGCGCCGCCAATATCAACCAGTATTTGGCAAAAATACTGTGGGTGTCTGATAACTTTAAATGGACCCTTTGTTATAAGCTCATGCTTTTTCTTAATAATTATATCCTGAGAATAATTATCGCCGAGTGTTTTAAACGACCAAACCTGAACCCAAGAAAAAATAAGATACACAGCTAAACCAATGTAACGGATTATGTTATATTCTTCTACGTAATCTAAAGTACCAATTTGAAATGCTGCCACAAATAGAGCTATTAAAGAAAAAGTAGAAATAACAGGAGGAAATTTTTGAAGAAAAGTTTTGGGTTTTTCTTTAACTTCTGCAACGGTTGATTTTAGTCCGCGCTTTGCACCTGTTACGTTTGCACCAAAAGTTGCAATTACATTAATTAGCACAATTATATTTATTGGGTCCATAAGTAAAAAATTTTGTGATGATGTTATTCCGCAGTTTTACCGTGCTTCTTCATAATTTTTGTCCACTCTTCCAGCGTAAGTTGTTCCGATTCATCAATAAGCATAATCGGGATGTCATCTTCAATTCTGTAGCAGCGTCGAGTTTCTTTATCCGTAGAAACTAAAGAGTTGCCTTCCAAAACTAGATCGGCTTTGGTTTCAGGACAGCATAGTATGTCTAAAAGTTTTTTGCTGATCATATTAATCTCATTTTTATTTCAAAAATAGTAAATATTTCAATATCATTTAATGTATAATTTTACTAAAGAAGTAAATTTTCACTTTTTAATCAGGATACGAAATGAACACAAAAAAATTTCTTATTTCCCCAAATAAAAAGATAAACCTCTCAAAAATTAGAACTGATGAAACTTTAGGAATCAGCTCTAAAAAAGATTCAGTAAAACTGCTAAAAAAAAATGTTGAGCAAATGAGAGAACTGCAGGCAAAAGTTTACGCCCAGGACAAATATTCTTTGCTAATAATTTTTCAGGCAATGGATGCTGCTGGAAAGGACGGCACAATTAAACATGTAATGAGCGGACTGAATCCGCAGGGTACACAAGTGTTTTCTTTTAAGCAACCATCTAAGGAAGAATTAGATCATGGTTACTTGTGGAGGATAAACAAAGCATTGCCGGAAAGGGGAAGAATAGGAATCTTCAACCGTTCGCATTATGAAGAAGTGCTTGTAGTGCGTGTGCACGATTTAGTAAAATATCAAAAAATTCCGGATAAGTTCAACAACAAAAAAATCTGGAAGCAGCGCTACCAGCAAATAAATGATTTTGAAAAATATCTTAATGAAAACGGAATAGTAGTGATCAAATTTTTTCTTCACGTTTCAAAAGAAGAACAGAAGGAAAGATTTATAAAGCGGATTGAAGACCCAGCGAAGAACTGGAAATTTTCTATGGGAGATATTGAGGAAAGAAAATACTGGGATGATTATCAAAAAGCTTATCAGGAATCAATTGCTGCAACGAGTAAAAAACATGCGCCGTGGTATGTAATTCCTGCAGATAAAAAATGGTTTATGCGGCTTGCTGTTTCTGAAATTGTAGTAAAGGAGATGAAAAAATTAAAACCGGAATTTCCAAAGCTTAGCAAAAAGCAACTAAGTGAATTGGAAGAAGCAAGAAAAAAAATAATCGATGATTCTGCTCTAAACGAAAGAGATACGTAGAATAATTTGTTTTTAACGTAAAGAATTTATAAAATACTATCCCTCACCCTAACGTCCCCCGCAAAACTCTGTCTCTTTTCGAAGAGAGAGAGGGGGGACGGTTTTAATTACCTAGATTTTAAATAAAAAATAGACTAGAAAAGTTCGCTTATTTTCTCCGGCGGGCGAGCCAATATCACTTTATTTCCTTTCTCAATAATAGGTCTCTGCACAAGATCGGGATGCTTTACCATTAAATCTAAAATTTGAGCTTCAGTATATTTTTTTTCTTTGAACTTTAAATTCTTATAAGCCAGTTCATTTTTACGCAGCAATTCAGAAGGTTTTAGTTTAGCCTTTTTCAATAATGTTTTTAGTTTTGTTTTTGAAAACGGCTTGATGTAATAATTTACTTTTTCAAAATTGACACCGTTTTCTGTTAAAGCTTTTGCCACCTTTCGGCAGGTTGTGCAGGTTGGTTTTTCATAAATAGTAATTTTTTGCATTGCCTTCTCTTCATAAAATTATTAATTCTAAAACTGATTCTCTAAATTAATCAAATCCCGTTTCTGAATTATTTCCTGAGCTAAATTTATATATGCCAAGGAGGCTTTAGCAGCAGGATCGAAAATTAAAACAGGTTTATTATTTACTGATGCTTCGCCTACCGTAGCATTTTTCGGAATCGTTGTGTTGAAAATAAGATTTGGATATTTTCTGAACAAATTTTTCTTTGTGGCGAATGAAACTCTTGTGTTGTATTCATAAATAGTCAATAGTATTCCTTCAATTCGTAATCTGGAATTGTATTTTTTTTGGATGTCCTTTACGTGATTTACAATTTTATTAACTGCATTTATTGAAAGCTGTCCGGGCATTGTTGGAATAAGCACAGTATCGGCTGCAATTAAGGCTGCGTTTGTAGTTCCAATTAGATAAGGCGGGCAATCAATGACTACATAATCGTACGAGTATGCTTCGGGTTTTAAAATGTTGCTAAGCAGTTTTTCATTAGTTGATAATCTCCCCAATCTTATTTCATCAATATAAGTAAGATGCTTCATCGGAATGAAATTGAGATTTGCAGCGGGGGATTTTAGCAGGACCTGCTGAAATGAGCTGTTAAACTGTAAAACGTTGAATATATCTGAGGTAATTTCTTCTTTTTTATATCCTAAAATTTCTGCGCAAGAGCCTGCAGGATCAACATCAATCAGGAGTGTTCTTTTACCGGAAAGAGCAAAAGCTATTGCCAAATTTACTGCAGTAGTTGTTTTGCCTACTCCGCCTTTCGGAATTGCAACTGCTATTATTTTCCCCATAATGCCTTTTGTAAATCGAAGATGGCTATGTTTGCCAGCATTAAAAAGTTAGGTAAGATTGTGAGCAATTATAGTGATTTATATTTTAAGATTAAATTGTATCTGTAACTATAGAACTAAAAATTGTTATTTATTTTATTAGAAATAAATTCATTAATTGTTTTTAACTTATCAGTTTTCTTTCTTATAAAAACCAATTTTCATATATTTCAACCCCGATAAATCGGGATCACTACCAAATATGGAAATATATAAAAATCTCTTAAATACTATCGAAATTAAAGGCGCAGCCTATCTGGTTCTTCTGGATCCAGATAAGATTTCAGATGCAAAACTTGTTCCATTTATTCATCATTGCGAAAAATCCGGCGTTGATGGTTTCCTGATTGGCGGCAGTCTAATGATTAGTGGGAATTTAGATTCTTTTATTGATAGAGTAAAAAGCACAACTTCTCTGCCCGCAATTATTTTTCCAGGAAGTATAAACCAAGTTTCGCCAATTGCTGACGCAATACTATTTTTGTCGGTCATTTCTGGCAGGAACGCCGAACATTTAATCGGCAAACATGTCGTTGCATCAAGTTTAGTGAAAAAGGCAAACATTGAACCAATTTCGACGGGCTACATACTTGTAGAATCAGGAAAAACAACAACAGCGGTATATATGAGTGGTAGTTTACCTGTGCCGAGAAACAAACCTGAAATAGCTGCTGCAACAGCACTTGCAGGAGAGTATCTTGGAATGAAATTAATTTATCTTGAAGCAGGTTCCGGCGCAGAAGAAGCGGTTCCAAATGAAATGGTAAAAGCTGTCGCTGAAGAGTGCACTATACCAATTGTTGTCGGCGGCGGAATTCGAAATGCCCAGACTGCACGTGCAAAGGTAGAAAACGGCGCAAGCATAATTATTACAGGTAACTTTTTCGAGAATGAGAATAATTGGGATTTGATTAAAGACTTTGCACAAGCCGTTCATTTTAAATTACCCATTGAGGTTTAATTTATAAAACATTAATTGATGTCATTTCCACGAAAGTGGAAGTCTCTTTTTTATAGTAGAAGCAAATGGATGTAAAAAAATTTATAGCTGATTCTTTAAACGAAAGCTCTGAAACAAAATTAAAAATAAAAGCTCAGTTAGAAGATGAATTGCTTAAAGCAGTTGAACTCTTGGCCGGATGTTTTAAATCCGAAAACAAACTTTTACTATGTGGTAACGGAGGCAGCGCCGCCGATTGCCAGCACATTGCAACTGAATTGATGATAAGATTGAGCCATCATATTGAACGACCAGCATTGCCAGCAATTGCGCTTACGACGGACACATCCAATTTAACTGCAGGTGGGAACGATATTGGATTTGAAAATGTTTTTGCCAGAAATGTAGAAGGACTTGGAAAGAAAAGCGACATTTTATTAGCTATCTCAACCAGCGGAAACTCTCCGAATGTAATTAAAGCTACACATGCCGCACACAGTAAAGAAATGAAAGTTATAGGATTTTTAGGTGGCAGTGGTGGAAAGCTTAAGGATCTTGTTGATCTGGCAATCGTTATTCCTTCTTCAAATGTTCAGCGGATACAGGAAGGGCATATAACGATTGCACATATTATTTGTGAATTAGTTGAAGATAAGCTCTATGGAAAATAATGATAGTAGGTCATTCTATTTGATAGGAACTACCGAAGAATCTCATACCAGAAATCACCTATATATTAATTTTCGTTCCGATCCAAAAAACTTTATCCCCTTCGTTAATATTATACTTATCTGTAAACCCTGCAATCACTTCTAAAACAAATTTTGCTGGCATAGAAGACGGATAACCTTGTTGGGAAAGTGGAGTCGTATTTTTATGAATAGTTACTATTTCATTTTTACTATTAATAAATAGCATATCCAGAGAAAAAAGTGTATTAAGCATCCAAAAGGACTGATAACGTTCTGCAGGAAAAATAAAAAGCATGCCTTGTAGCTCTTCCATACTTTCACGGTTCATTAATCCAAGCTGTCTTTCGTAATCCGAATCCGCAATTTCAATATCAATTTTTACAATTGAATTAGCTGAGCTGTCTGTAAAAGTTAATTCGCCTTCTTTTTTAAATGTATAGTAATTCACGTCGTTTGGATCATCATCGCAATTATTAAAAATGAAAAATGCTGCAATAACTATAAAGAGTGTTGCTATTCCTATTTTCACGATTAAGGGCTTAAATCTTTTTTTTTGTAGCTGAGTTTCTTTCTGCTTCTTTTTTCTTTTCTTTTGAGCCATTCAATAAATCCCGATATTTGCAGAAACTAATATAGCTAATAGCATCTTAAATTTAATACCACAAATATGATTGAACTTAAATCTGAATTCGTGGAAAGAAAAGAAATTAATTTATCAGATTCCCAAGATAAAATGATAGCAAGCGGATGGGGAGATAATGTTGTTGAAAATACTATTACAGAAAAAATAACTTATTTATCGGATGGATTAAAAGTGAAAGGGTATATTGCTTATCCAAAAGATGATTCAAAAAAATATCCTTGTGTAATCTGGAATCGAGGTGGAATTGGCAATAAGGGTGCGATTGATTCTTTTACGGCAAGAGGTTTGTTCGGACAAATAGCAAGCTGGGGACATGTTGTTTTTGCTTCGCAGTACCGCGGCAATGATGGTGGAGAAGGAAAAGACGAATTTGGCGGAAGTGATGTAAATGATGTATTAAATTTAATTCCGCTTGCAAATGAAATTAAAAATACCCATAAAGAGAAATGGGGAATAGAAGGCTGGAGCCGCGGTGGGATGATGACTTATCTTGCTCTAACAAAAACAGATAGATTTAAATGCGCAATTGTAAACGGCGGCATTGCAAACTTGCGCTGTAGTTCGGATGAGAGTCCGTTTATGAGAAGATTGTATGAAGTTACACTGGGTAAGCACAAAGAAAAAGAATTTTATGAAAAATGTGAGAGCCGCTCAATTGTAAAGTTTGCTGATAAAATTTCTAAAAAAACACAACTGCTGATAATTCACGGAACAAATGATGAAAGAGTTTTGCCGCGCGATTCAATCGATCTTTCATATGAATTACTAAAACTCAAAATTCCTTTTCGTTTGGTAATGCTTGAAGGTGGTGATCATTTTAACAAGAAGCACCGTAAAGAAGTTGATGAGATGAGAAGGATGTGGTTCAATAAATATTTGAGATAGGCCTAAGTAATTTCGAAATTGGCTGGGCATTTCAGTTCTTTGCGATCATTTCAACTACTTGAGTAACGTTTGGTCGGACAAAAATGAAATGTTCTTTTGTTTTGAAGTTATGTTAAACTTAAGGTTACGGAGCAGGAACTTCATTGATGAAATTCCTGCGACCGTATTTCATGTTTTAATATTGTTCTTCTGTATAGCATATATATATAATTTCAAACACATAAATACAATACAATATGAAATATTAGTTCTTATTCCTCCAACTTTTTGACATTGAAGGGGAAATAGTCGCGCTCTATTACTCTCTGGCTGGCCTCATCAAATACAACACAAAGTCTGTATTCTACCTCATAATTTTCCTTATCGACTGATTCTACAACAGCTTCTTTTTTACCAACAGTTTTGGTAACGTATTCTATCCTTTTTTCAATCATTTTCCCTGTTGTTTTAGGTAGTTTCATTTTTGGTTGCTTTAGTTTCAGACTGTCAACCGGCACCTTTGTTTGCTGTCCGGTTTTGCTAACTACTTTCTGTTTACCTGTTTCCCCCGGTTCTTTATAGAGTGAACCGGTTGCTGCATTATATTCTTCCTTTGTGACTTTTTTGTCACCTAAATAATAAACCGGGACTTTTTTTGTTATAGTTCCACCTTCTTTATAATTATTGTACAGAACATAGTGCTCCTCGGTTTTTACATCATCATAGACCCAGGTAACATAAAGTTCTTCCTTGCTTGCTTTCACCTCTTGTGGAGCCATCCAGCGATTCTCTTCATTCTTTGTATCAATAGTATCTACATTGATTGCCCTCAAAGATTCTTCGGGCATTTCTTCTACATCAATTAATTCGTTCATTCCCCTTAAAATTGATGTTGGCTTGCCAACTATAACTTCTACTTCCTCATATGTCATTCCAACTGTAACTTCTGCAGGTGGTTTTTCTTCCTCTTTCTTGTTGCAAGAAAAGAATAAAAAAGCGATTACAATAATTAATATTAAATTGAGTAATTTCATGACTTTACAGTCTCCTATTATGGTTGAAAATTCTAATTTTGAATTAGTCCTAAATTTAATCTTAATTATCTTAAAAACAAGATTACTTTATACAATTTATTTAACCAGATTGAATATTGGGCTTTCAAGTTTCGGATACTTTGCTTTTTGAAAAGGAATTTCCTCCTGATCCTTTAATCCCAATCGATACAACACATAGCGATAATCATTTTCCTTATATTCCTTGATCAAATCAACCTTATAATCATTTAGTATGTTATCACAAAACGAACTTTGTAATGAATCGGCTGCATTACACCAAAAATTCCAATGCAGATAAACTCCTTCCTCATATTGATGAAACAATATTTGATTCACATAACTTTTTTCGGTAGTTGCAAGAGAAATTTGAGCTGCATTTTTGCCCCAAAGATGAAACATATTAGGATTGTGAGTTAAAACAATTGAGTTTTCAGGTAGAAGTGTTGCAAATTCTTTCGCATAAAGATGATCTGCCCGGGCCCCCCAGCCTTCCTGAGTTTCTGCACGAACTTGCGGAAGGAATTTTAGAAAAGATATTGTTATCATAATTCCAACAATCGGATTGAGATATGATTTCAATGATAAATTATTTTTCAAAAACGCCTGCAGTTGATAGACTCCTAAACCCCCAAGAATAACTAACGGGAAATAAGACACTAAAGAATACCTTACGTCCGCCCCATATTCATAACTACCAGCATAGAAGAATAGAAAAACTCCCCAAAAACAAAAAAACCAAACAGCTAACAGTATCTTTTCTTTAAGAAATGATTTTGCAAAAAAGCTTGATAGGAAGAATAGTGTAAAGAGAATCGGGAACTTTATGTTATCAACATAAAACAACGAATTAACTGTAAAATTATGCGAGAAGTAATCTAGACTGAATTTTGCAGCAGTAGTTCCCCAGCTATCACCGCTGGTTACGAAGAGGTGAATTATAAATCCAAAAGAAAGAGCCAACAATAGTAATCCGGCATTATAAATTCTCATACTTTTGAATTCAGAGGGTTTGTAGATGATTATACTTAGCAAAGCTACAAATATTAATAAAATTGATTCCTGTCTAAATTGTATTGCAAAACTTGCTGTTACAATAGCTAGAAATAATGACCTGTTAGATTTTTCCTTTAAATATATTATTAAGGATAATATGAAAATTGCACCAAATAGAGCGGTAGAAGGTTCCGCCGCAGTAGTGCTAAACCATAGCAAGTTTTGTGGTATCAGGGTATACATTAGAGCAGCGAAAATTCCTATTTTATAGTTTTTAAAAAGAAGAAACGTAATAAGAAAGACTATAAAAATAGAGAAGCCCAAAAGGAAATTGTTAAAAATAAATGATGCAGTTTCGCTTACACCAAATAACCGATATACTATGCTGAGTAAGTAAGGATATCCATAAGGTTGTTTATTATATATACCATTCTGGCAATCATAAACTCCATAAACAGTACTGCCATCAATGCATAGTTGGGCTTTCTGAAGAGATGCTAAATTTTGACCAATATTTTGATAAATATCTTCATCGTAATAAATTCGATGTGTCTGAGGTGCAACAAAGCTTGTTATTAAAACTCCACTAATAGTAATACCCAGCAGAATATATATGATTTTACGGGGGATTGTAAGGATAAGGTTTTTAATAAACTTAGATACTAATATGAACCCTATTATAATTAGGATGAAATTAATTTCTAAGAAATAAAATTGTGAATCAATTAATACTCTTTTTATTTCAGACAAATTGAATAACAAAAAACATAAAGCTATTAATGCTACGTAACCGACATACCCCGCAATAAGCATTGACAGTAAGAATTTAGATCTTGAGCTGTTTTTTATCATTATAAAAATTTGGAAAATATTCTTTTATATAAATGATTCCGGTTAACATTTATAATTTACTGTGTAACAATCAAATCGCCAATTATTAGATATTTTATACCAGTGGAAATAAAGGTATCAATTGCATCCTTTGGGGAACAAACCAACGGTTCCCCATGTATGTTAAAACTGGTATTTAGTAGAACTCCATAGCCCGTTAGTGTTTTAATTTCTTTGAGCAACCTCACATATTTTGAATTATTATCTGCCAATAGTTGTGGCCGGCATGAGCCATCAATATTTATCACCCCAATTAATTTTTGTTTAAATTCATCTCGGACTTTATAGGCCATTGTCATAAAGTGATCAGGATGTCCGTTATAGTCTTCCAGTACAGTTGAAGCATCTTCCAGTAAAATTGTCGGACAGAATGGTTGATACCATACCCTTTTTTTTAACTTGAGATTTAATTCATCCTTAATGTTCAAATTATCTGGTAGTGCTAATATACTTCTTGAACCTAGAGCGCGAGGTCCGTATTCCATCCTTCCCTGAAACCATAGTACGATATTTCCTTGATTGATAAGTTCAGCTGTTTCCTTTTCAGGATTAGGAGACTTTGTATAAGTCAGGTTTGTCCGCTTCAATTCGTTTTCTATTACTTCGTTTGAATATTCCAATCCGAATGCAACCGATTCAAATTTGTAATTGGTGATTTTATTTAACTCGTAATTACGATACATAGCCGCACCCATCGCCAAACCCCCATCTCCCATATGAGGAAAAACAAAACACTCCTCACATTCCGGTAAATTTCTTATCATCATATTTACTTTTACATTTGATGCAACTCCACCTGAAAGTGCAATCTTTTTTAATCCCGTATCAGCAATTGCATTTTTAATTAATTTGATAATGTGATACTCCAGGGTTTTCTGGGCCATGTTTGCAAACTGTTCAGATGGAAACCGCCATAAAATCTTTTTTAATTTCTGAAACATATCTAGACTGCTGTACTTTGCCTTGATAGTTAAATCTTCTGTTTTGAAAAATTCCATTAGCGGATTATCTTTATCGGCAATAGGATACGCATAATCTGCCAAAGCCATTACTTTTCCTTCATCCTCCAGCTCCCTCATATTCATTAAATTGGTAACATGCTCAAAGAATATTCCAAATGAATCTTTTGCTGATATAGTGGATACTTTTTTAAGCTTTTTATCTTTGAAAATATTTACAGTTCCCGAAACGCCATCTCCAAGACCATCTAATGTAATTACCAAGCATTCTTTAAAATCACTGCAGAAAGCTGCTGCAGCAATATGACTAATATGATGGTCAATGACGCTAAGACTGTAATTAGCAAAGCCAATTTTATCCAATTCCTTTTGTACAATCTTCTTGCTTAAAAAAGTTGTTATCCGGTTGGGACTTAATTCTGTGAGCTTGTATTTAAATCTTTTCTTCTGATAGTTCAGATAGGTTAAATCTTTTTTCCTTCTTCTTATTAAATAATATTCTTCTTTTGTTGAAGGTACTATACGGGCAAGCGTTTTAGCAGGATCGGAAGTAGAGACTGCAATTTCTGAAATATCTGATGGCCCCAGGTTCAGATATTTTAAGCATGCTTCTACTGATTTCTTTGGAAAATTTATTTCAAGTTTTCTTCTGGTAAGTCTCTCTTCATTAATAGCAACTAGGATCTCATTATCTTTAATGACTGCTGCACCGGAATCATGTCCATCCCAAATTCCGAGAATGTACATTCAATGCCCCTTTTTCGACTTTGTAAAGAATAAATATTTTATAAAGGAATAAACATATCTGAAGGATACTTTCCTTAAATTGATATTCGACTCACCATAGAATCTTCTCCTTTCGTGAGTGGGAACTTCGGCCATGCGGTAACCTAATTTCAATGTCTTAATAATCATTTCCTGTTCAATTGTAGTTATCTTTTCCTTAAGATTTAATTTTTTAAGTACATCTGTTCTGATAGCGCGAAAACCGTTCTGACTCTCACTGAGTTTTATATTGAATTTCCAGTTTATACATGCGGTAATTAATGAGCTGCCCATCAATCTAAGAGTTTCATCAAAAGTTCCGTGTAATTCATCAGAGCCGCCTAGAAGTCTTGAACCGGAAACATGGTCTGCTTCGCCCACAAGAATTGGTTGAACAAGCTTTGGAATGTCCTCCGGAATATGTGAGCCATCTGCATCCATAAATACCGTAATTTTGTTTTTGATGTGCTGGATTGACTCACAAAGTGCGTTTCCTTTTCCTATTGGTGGAATATTAATGACTCTTGCTCCGGCGGCTGCAGCGTATTCTGAGGTTTTATCTTCGGAATTACCATTGATAACGATTATATCATCAGAATATTTCGTGGCAGCCGTTACCATTTCACCAATAGTTTTTTCTTCATTTTTTGCTGGTATTACAATAGAAATGGAGTTTAGAGGTGTTGTCATTAATAATTCGTGTTGATTTTTCGAGATAAGTTATTTTTAGATTGAATAAATAATTAAAGTATCTAAAATGAAATCTTAAACTAAAAATAAGTAATATTTGATGCCCTGACAATCTACTGCATTGAACTGATCACTTAAATCTGAATAAACTAGCTAAGATGCTTTGGTAAGCTTCACAGGGAGTCCAACAGTTCGGACATTTTTTTTCACTTATTGTCTGGCGAAGTTCATGAACTTTTTGTTGCTCTAATAGTTTGATTAAATCGTATTCGAAATCTTTTATATTCCCAATTTTCTTATCCCAAATACTGCATGGAAATACATTACCATAAGGATCAAGAAATACTGATGATGATAGCGATTTGCAATCTATCGGGGTTATGCCTGATTTGATATATTCTTTTGCTAGAGTAAGGTATTTATTTTCCAGGTTATTAATAGGATTAAGAATATTCTTTTTTCTCAATCGAAATTCCTCCACCTCTTTAATAAACTTATCTTCTTTGTCCTTCATTCCAATCTCGAAATTACTGTTGTTGTAATAATGCCCTGATGTATGGGCAATATTCATGTGGAAATCTTCATAATGGACTTCCGGAAATTCTTTTTTAACAGCTGAAACTGTTTCATTAAATTTACCTGAGTTTAATCCTGATAAGGTGAATCCAAAAAAGATTTTAAAGTTTTTGTTTTCATATTTCCGTAATTCATTAAAAGCTTTCATTACAGAAGAAAAGTTGTTGTCAACCCCCCTTATATGATCGTGATGTTCTGGTGGACCGTCAATGCTTAAGGTAATAGTAAACTTGTTGGGTTTAGGCGATAATTTTAATATTTCCTTTATTTTGTCTACTGTTAATTGTGTGACAATACTGTTTGTAGGAATATGAAGATGATATAAGTCCTTGCAGGATTGTAAAATAATATCTGCAATTTCTACAATATCTTTTCGTAAAAAAACTTCTCCCCCTGTAACATCAATCCATGAGAATTTGTTAGAGTATTTAAAAAATTTTCTTATTTCATCTGTCCTCAGCTCATTAACACTTTTAATCTTCCAGATATCGCAGCTTAAACACTTTGAGTTGCATTTATATGTCAGACAAAAATTTAACTTGTACGGAAAGCTGACTCTTCTGAAGTTAGATACCAAAATTTGTTTAGTGAGAAAAAACTGATTTTTCATTTAATTAGTGTGTTATATTGTTTTATTACTGATTTATTAAAAATATTTATTCATTCAATGACCAAAAGGTAATATTATTTTACAAGGCCTAAATCGTTTGTATATACGCTTGTATAAAAATTTGTTAATTATCTATGATTAATCCAGCCACACCCATTATTACACGCATAACATTAACTGCCCGAACAAGATAAAAATATAAATTTTGCTGGACAATTAGACCAAAAAAAATTATATTTATATTATTAGTAAGCTTCTATAGTAAAGTTTACAGAAATAGTTGTATATTTTTTTGTCAAAAAGAAATTAATCAGTTCTCATTCTCATTTAACGGAGGAACTTCATTATGAAGAAATTAGTTTACGTTTTATCCATTCTCACCTTAGGCATAATCGTTATGTTTGTCTATGGAGGTTGTAACGATGAAACAACTCCAGTTGCACCTACAACAGTAGCAACAACAGTAGCAACAACAGTACCTACAACTGCAACTGCTACTGGTACTGGTTCTTTACCACCTGGAGTCTCCGGATCAATAAGTAACACTCGTGTGGCCCTTTATACGGACCTTAATAACTGGAATTTAGATGTTACTTTCAAATTTGGTGCCTGCGATGCCAACGGTAACTATACATTGGCTGATTTTAATCCGGGTAATTATTTTATGGATGCATGGAAGGATAATGACAACAACAGTGTATGGGGTTCTTCAGGGGATTATGTGTGGGTGTTCGGAAGCGGATCGTATCCTAACTACACACTCTCGGAAAAATCATTTACTCTCGGTTCAAACTCTCAAAATTTTGAAATTTTTATTGTCCCCTGATTTGGCTTAAAAATTTGATTTATTTTACTAATCCTCTCAATCTTTTGAGAGGATTAGTTTTTTAAACTCCTTATGCAGTTTTTGTTCTCACTTGTTTCTACAGCACATAAATGTCAAAATAAAGGTTTCTATTTTTCTTCAAACACCGGTGGAAGTATTTGAAAACCTAGCTGTTTATAAAGCTCCAACACATTCCAATATGTATGTTCTTCGAGAATTTTCCCATCTTTTACTCTATAAAAAGTAAAACCCGAAAAATTAATTTTTTTACCAGTAGTAGGCATTCTTCCGAGTGAACCTGTATTTGTTCCCTTTCTTGTCCAGTAAGAATAAATAATATCACCTTTTACAAAAAAGGAATCTATCTTTAGCGAAAAATCAGGGAATGAACGTAAGTTGGATTTAATATTATATGCATAAGCATCAATTCCACTTGCAGGCGATGGAAACAAGGGAGAATAATGAATATAGCTTGAATCCAAAATTTCGTAAGCTAATTTACCATCAACATCAATATGCATTGTCTCAACTTTATCAAGAACCAATTTTGCTTCTTCATTAGTTATGGAATTTTCATTGGACTGGCAGCCAACACTGATGCTTAGAACTATAAGAGTGAATAAAATGATATTGTTATACTTCATTAACTACTCCATCTGTTTTAGAATAAGTTTTTTATTAAAATTAAAACATTTACTATCAAATTTTTATTTTCCTTAAAATTTGTAACAGCTTACTAAATAATTAAGCTATATGTTCCTTTAGAAGTTCATTGGTTTTACCATACCAGTGCTTGATCACAAGTCTTTCAAGTAAACTGTAGAAAAATGAATTTTGTTAAATAATATCTACAATATTATAAACAAAATAAATATGTGAAAGTCAAGGAGGTAGTTTAAGTTCAAGCTTTCAATCACAGGTTATTTACAATTGGGGGAAAGCTCAGGTTAAATATTAGGTTGATATTTCTTAATTATTCATTCTTGATCATTTCTTATCATTCCTATTCCTTGTATTTCACTCATCAATAGATTATTTTGGCGACTCGATTTTTGGCTAAAACAGTACAAAAACTCACTTTTTTTGTTAGTTTTTCATTTTGAAATTAGAATTTTAAGGTAAGTTATGGCTAAGGATATCAAACGCGATCCTGAAATAGAAGAAGTAGAAACAAGCGAGTGGCTATATTCACTCGATTACGTTTTAGAACATGGTGGTCCTGATAGAGTAATAGAATTGCTTCAGAAGTTACAAGTGCGCGCACACAAAGCTGGTGTTCACATCCCGTTTTCTGCAAACACACCTTATATAAATACTATCCCGAGAGAACAACAAACTCCCTTCCCGGGCAACAGGGAAACTGAAAGAAGAATAAAAAGTCTTATCCGCTGGAATGCAATGGCGATGGTTGTAAATGCAAATAAAATAGAAGAAGGAATTGGTGGACATATTTCTACTTTTGCGAGTGCAGCAACTTTGTATGAAATCGGCTTTAATCATTTCTTTAAAGGAAAAGGTAACAACTACAGCGGTGATCAAATCTTTTTTCAGGGACATGCATCCCCTGGAATTTATGCACGTGCTTTTTTAGAGGGAAGAATTTCAAAAGAAAAAATAAAAAATTTCAGAAGAGAATTTGCAAAGGGCGGAGGACTTTCATCATATCCGCACCCATGGCTTATGCCCGATTTTTGGGAGTTCCCGACCGTCTCAATGGGACTTGGACCTATTATGGCAATTTACCAGGCACGGTTCAATCGTTATTTAGAAGATCGCGGATTGAAAACAGATACTGGAAGCAAAGTATGGGCATTTCTCGGCGATGGTGAAACCGATGAACCTGAAACTCTCGGTGCAATTACGCTTGCAGCAAGAGAGCAGCTTGACAATTTAATTTTTGTAGTCAACTGCAACTTGCAAAGATTGGATGGACCTGTTAGAGGAAATGGAAAAATCATTCAGGAGCTTGAAGCGATTTTCCGCGGTGCTGGATGGAATGTAATTAAAGTTATTTGGGGCGATGATTGGGATCCTCTTTTGGCAAAGGATAATGACGGCAAACTTGTTAAACGAATGGGTGAAGTTGTTGACGGGCAGTATCAAAAATATACAGTAGAAAGTGGTGGATATATTCGGGAACATTTTTTTGGAGTAAATGATGATATAAAAGAAATGGTAAGCGATATGACCGATGACCAGCTGAGAAAAATGCGCCGGGGCGGACACGATCCACAAAAAGTTTATGCTGCTTACAATGCTGCTGTAAATCATACAGGATCGCCTACTGTTATTCTTGCCAAAACAATAAAAGGATACGGACTGGGTGAAAGCGGTGAAGGGAAAAATATTACTCATCAGCAGAAAAAACTAAATGAAGATGAAATGAAAGAATTCAGAGCACGATTTGGCATTCCAATTTCTGATGAGCAGATACACAATGATCCTTTTTACAGACCGGATGACGACAGTGAAGAAATAAAATATCTTAAAGCAAGAAGAGAATCATTAGGTGGTTTTGTTCCTACCAGAAAAGCAGAATTAAAACCGATTAAGACTCCGGAAGAATCTGTGTTCGAAGAATTCTATAAAGGAACGGAAGGAAGAGAAGTTTCAACTACAATGGTCTTCGTTCGAATTCTTGCCAAGCTTTTAAAGGATGAGAAGTTGGGTAAAAATATTGTTCCAATTGTTCCCGATGAAGCACGGACCTTTGGAATGGAATCACTTTTCAGACAGGTGGGAATTTATGCACACGCAGGACAAAAGTACGAACCCGTGGATGCTGATAGTCTTCTTTATTATAAAGAAGCTGAAAACGGACAAATACTTGAAGAAGGAATAACTGAAGCAGGTTCGATGTCATCGTTTATTGCAGCAGGAACTGCTTATGCAACACACGGCATAAATATGATCCCGTTTTTTATTTACTACTCGATGTTTGGATTGCAAAGAATTGGTGATCTTGCTTGGGCTGCTGGTGATATTCGTGCAAAAGGATTCCTAATTGGCGGAACGGCGGGGAGAACCACACTTAACGGCGAAGGTTTGCAGCATCAGGATGGGCACAGCCATTTGCTTGCTTATTCAATTCCTAATCTTGTCGCTTATGATCCTGCGTTTGCTTATGAACTTGCAGTAATTATTCGTGATGGAATTAAGCGAATGTTTCAAGACCAGGAAAACATTTTTTATTACATAACTGCAATGAACGAAAATTATGCAATGCCCGAAATGCCAAAAGGTGTAAAAGAGGGTATTCTGAAAGGAATGTATAAATTCAAATCTTCAAAAATGAAAAATGCGAAAACAAGAGCACATTTATTTGGAAGCGGGACCATTTTAAATGAGGTATTAAAAGCACAGGAAATTTTAGAAAAAGACCACAAAGTTTCTGCAGATGTTTGGAGCGTTACAAGTTATAAAGAATTAAGAAGAGAAGCTTTAGAAGTTGAAAGATGGAACATGCTTAACCCAACTAAAAAACAAAAAGTAAGTTACATTGAACAAACACTTAAAAAAGAAGATGGTGTTTTTGTTGCTTCATCCGATTATGTTAAAGCTTTGCCTGATTCGATCGCTAAATGGTTTCCACAAACTTTGTATTCTTTGGGAACTGATGGTTTCGGAAGAAGCGGTTCGCGTGAAGCTTTGCGAGACTTTTTTGAAGTTGACCACAGGCACATTGTTTATGCAGTACTCGGTGCACTTGCTAAAGAAGGAAAGATAAAAGATACATTACTCGAAAAAGTAAAAAAAGACTTGAAAATTAAAACGGACAAACCAAACCCAATGATATCGTAAATATATTCTTCCTTTCTGAACGATGTGAGAAATCTCAAAGATCCTTTGCGAAGTTTTTCGAGTTCGCTCAGAATGACACTAAAATGAATTGAAAAAAATAGACAAAAGAAAATAATGGCAAAAGAATTTAAACTACCAGATCTTGGTGAAAATATAGAATCTGCAGAAGTAGTTAGCGTACTTATTAAAGTCGGTGACACAGTAAAAAAGGAACAATCAATAATAGAAATAGAAACCGATAAAGCTACGATTGAAGTTCCATCAAACATTGCAGGTAAAATAAGTGAAGTACTTGTGAACGAAGGCGACAGTGTTAAGGTTGGACAAACAATTATAAACGTTGATGAAGATGGAAAATCGGATGAGAAAGAGGAAGCTAAAGCTGAGGCAAAAGAAGGAAAGAAGACCGACGGAAAAGGAGAAAGAGAGGAGGAAGAGTTATCACCTAAAAAAGAAGAAGCTCAGTCTGGTGTTAGTGAAGTATTGGACTTTAAAGTACCTGATTTAGGGGAGAGTATTGAATCTGCAGATGTGATTAATGTACTTGTAAAAAAGGGTGATAGTATATCCAAAGATGAAAGTGTGATTGAGATAGAAACTGATAAAGCAACCGTAGAAGTGCCATCTTCTGTGGAAGGTAAAATTGTTGAACTGAATGTTAAAATCGGTGACAAAGTTAAGATGGGAGACGTGCTGTTAAAAGTAGAATCGTCAAAAGGAGCAGTACCAAGTAAAGAAGATAAAGAGAAACCTGTAGAAAAATATGAAGAACAAAAGCAGGAAGATGAGCAAAAAGAAAAATTTGAAGAGGAAGAACAATCTACAGCAGAAAAGGGCGAAGTGGAAGAAATGAAACCCGGCGAATGTGATGACCAGCCCCCTATTTTAAAAGCTTCCGCACCAGCCGCTCCATCTGTTAGAAGAATTGCACGTGAGCTTGGAGTCGATATTAATGCAGTGCGGGGAACCGGACCGGGTGGAAGAATTTCGATGAATGATGTTAAGGCTCACGTTAAAAAGTTAATGCAAAAACCTGCTGAAGGTTTCGGATTTGGAATTAAAAAAGAAGCACTACCGGACTTTAGCAAATACGGTAAAATTGAACGCGAGTCAATGAGCAAAATCCGTGAGAAAACAGCAACTCATTTAAGCTATGCCTGGGCAGTTACTCCGCATGTTACTCAATTCGATCAAACAGATATAACTGAATTCGAAAAAGACAGGAAAGAATTAAGCAAACGGATTGAAGAGCACGGTGCAAAACTCACAGTTACAGGAATTCTTATAAAAATTATCTCTGAAGGATTGAAGAAATTTCCCCAGTTCAATAGCAGTATTGATATGGAGAAGAAAGAAATCATTTACAAAAAATACATAAATATTGGAGTTGCTGTAGATACTGAATACGGTTTACTTGTACCGGTTATAAAAAATGTTGATGAAAAAAACCTTATTGATATTTCCGTCGAACTTAACTCTTTAGCAGAAAAAGCACGCAATAAAAAACTCTCACTAGAGGAAATGCAGGGCGGATGTTTTACAATAACAAATCTTGGCGGAATTGGGGGAACGTATTTTACTCCGATTGTAAATTCACCGGAAGTAGCAATAATGGGAATTTCACGTGCAAATTATAAGCCTGTTTACGATAAAGAAGGTAGCTTTGAGCCAAGACTTATGCTTCCGCTTTCAATTTCGTACGATCACAGGATAATAGACGGCGCAGATGCGATTAGATTTTTAAGATGGGTTTGTGAAGCTCTGGAAGAGCCATTAAAAATATTTATGTAAAAAAACTGATAATAAGAGAAATGCCTGACAAAATAAACTTAGCAGTAATTGGCGCAGGACCCGGCGGATATGCCGCAGCTTTTCTTGCCGCTGATCTTGGAATGAATGTTACTCTGATTGATAAGGAAGAAAATCCCGGCGGTGTATGTTTGTACCGTGGCTGCATTCCGTCAAAAGCCTTACTTCATGTTGCAAAGCTTATCAGTGAAACTGAAGAAGCTAAAAATTGGGGAATAGAATTTCCAAAACCTAAAATTCATTTGGATAAGCTTCGTGAGTGGAAAAATAATGTTGTTAACAAATTGACAGGTGGTTTGGGCACACTTTCGAAGCAAAGAAAAATTAATTTTATCCAGGGTACTGCAAGCTTTACAGAATCTAATTCTCTATTAATAAAAAAAGAAAATGAAAAAGACCAAGAACTTTCTTTTGATAAGATAATAATTGCAACCGGTTCTAAAATTGTCAGCATTCCATCTTTGGAACTTAAGAGTGAAAGACTTCTAAACTCTAACTCTGCACTTAATCTGCCTGCGATTCCAAAATCATTGTTGGTAATTGGTGGCGGCTACATTGGTTTGGAACTCGGCTCAGTTTACCAGGCGTTAGGTTCGAAGGTTTCTGTTGTTGAAATGTTAGATGGTCTGCTGCCCGGTGCTGATCGTGATCTTGTTTCTCATCTTTCCAAAAGATTAAAAACTAAATTTGATAATATTATGCTCAAGTCAAAAGTAGTTAAAATGAATGAGCAGAAAGCAGGAATACAAGTTAAGATTGAATCTGAAGATGGAAATACCTCGGAAATCACTTATGATTATGTTTTAATGTCTATTGGTAGAAAACCTGATACTTCCGGTTTGGGACTGGAAAACACAAAAGTAAAAGTTAACAAACGCGGCTGGATAAATGTAGATAATCAAATGAAAACCGATGATCCAAATATTTTTGCAATTGGTGATATTGTTGGCGAACCGATGTTAGCACACAAAGCATCGCACGAAGGAAGAGTTGCTGTTGAAGTGATTTCCGGACACAAATCTGCTTTCGAACCAATGGCAATTCCTGCTGTTGTTTTTACAGATCCTGAAATAGCTTGGGCTGGCTTAACTGAGAATCAAGCAAAAGAAAAAAATATTATTTATGAAGTTGCAAAATTTCCCTGGGCCGCTTCCGGAAGAGCAACTACTCTAGACAGGTTTGATGGTGTAACAAAAATTTTGCTTGATCCGGAAACTGAAAGAATTTTAGGGATTGGTATTTGCGGACCAGGCGCCGGAGAATTAATTGCCGAAGGTATGCTTGCAATTGAGATGGGTGCAAACCTGACAGATCTTAAACTGACTATTCATCCACATCCAACTCTATCTGAAACAATTATGGAAGCTGCTGAAGTTTTCTTTGGACAAAGCACACATATTTATAGACCAAAGAAAAAATAGATGCTCTATCTAAAAATTCCATTCAATCTCTTCAAGCCAAATTTGTAATTTTAATTTATCGAGATTTAAAACATCATCGTTTGTAACTGAGGGAGGATGGGGTATAAGAGAATTTAAGGTGCTATAAACTAAGAGTCGCTTTGAAGGACTTACAATATTAAAAAGATTCCATAATGTAAGCGCATCTCTTTTTTCTGCAAGTGAAACTATTCTTTCTACATACAGTTCGCTTTTTGTGTATAAAAATTCTTTTACTGCATCTGCAAAATCGGTTGCCGCATTTTTATTGTACGGAACGCTTAATCCAAATGTTGCATTGAAATCCACATAGTGATTTGTAGCTGCAATAATTTCTTTATCATTGTTTGTAATCGTAATCCAACCATTATCAACAAACACTTGTCCGCTTTTATCTGCATTAAGCTCAACTGAATAAATTGAACCCAAATAGTAACCTGAAATAATTGATTCAGGAATCTGCAAATTAAAAAACTCTTCTGCACCAGAACAATCAACCTTAATTTTTCCCTTAATTAATTCCGCAGAATTTTTTTGATCAAGCCGTTTAAATTCGGTTTGCTCTTCAACAGTAATTTTTCCCACACTCGGTATAGTGACTTCCGCCACAGAGTTCTCCTCTGTCTTCAGTATTTCATTGGCAGCAAATGTTGAACTTCCGGTTAATTGATTGCGCCCAAGCTTAGCCGTTCCGCCTTGCAAGCTTGCTTCCCAGCCTTTTAGGCCACTTGTAATTACAATGTAACCGGCAACTGCTATTGCTATAATTAGTATCGTCCAGCCAAGCTTCTTTTTAAATTCAGGACTAAATGAAGGAACTTCTATGCCTATTTCCCTCTTTACTTTTAAATCTTTGGGCTTCGATTTAATTGGTTCTTTTTTTACATCAACTACTTCGGTATATTCATCTACTATCTCTTCTTCTTCCTCTTCAACTCTATCTATAAGTTTTAATTCATATATTTCTGTAAATGCATCTTTTAGAATTTTTTTATCAGCTTTAAATTTTTGGGGAAGTTCTGTAATCTTCTTTTTTAGCATCTCACTTGTTTGAATGAAATCTGCTTTAAGTAAAAAATCTTCCGCGCTTTTAATTTTATCTTTTATTTGATTCGGAGAAAGTGCAGTCATTCCAAAAAGTTCTTCGGCAGAATAATTCTCTATTTTACTTAATACAAAAACCGAACGTTCCTCTTTCGGCAGTTTGCATATCTCTGCATCGAGCTGAGAAATTTTTGAGTCCGGTTCTTTTTCCTCTATTTTATTTTTATTAAAAAGTCGCCTTTTTTTCTTCTCCTCTTTAATTTCTCTTAGATGCTTAAGTGCCTGGTTTATATTTAAGCTATCAAGCCAAAGATTAAACGGCACATCAGTTCGGATTTTATGGATCTGTTTCCAGGCTTCAACTAAAGTTTTAGATGCTAATAATTCTGCATCCTGCTTGTTGCCAGTTAACCTGTGCGATATTGTATAAACCCTGTTCAGGTTCATTTCAAAAAGTTGCTCGAGCGCAGCATTGTTGCCCGATTGTGCACTCTGAAGCAGCGAACGTATGTATCTGCTTTCTACTTCCATTAATTACTTATGATTTTTGTAGATGCTTGTCTTCTTTTCAAATTTACAGTTTGATGTCTATTATATGCAATTATTATACCCCTTTTTGTTTTTCGACTGAGATGTAAGATGGCTGAAAATCATTGTTTAAGTAGGCTGTTTTTGATATGTTTGAAGCTCAATTTACGGATTATTACAGACTTTAAAAGATATTATTTATGACTAAACCTCAAATTTGGGTATCTGCCTTCTTAGTTTTATTTATACTTCTTTTTATTATTGGCAGAATCACAAAAGAAAAAGAAACAGAACGTATTTTTTCAAATCAAATTAATAATACTACATCTCAACAAAATACTACCGAGTTAACTGCTGAACAGCTTGTTAAAAATTTTGGATGTGTAAATTGCCACGGTACGGATTTAGCCGGAACTAATTTAGGACCATCTCTCAAAAAGCTTTCCGAATATTGGAGTAAAAAAAGCCTGATTGCTTATCTACGTAATCCTACGAATTACATGAATGAGGAAAGATTTAAAGAATACAAGGAAAAATATCCCAGCCAGATTATGCCCGGTTATGGTGAAAAGAATATTAAAGACCTTGGTAAAATTGCAGAATATTTGTTAAGACTTTAGTACATAAAAAACGTCCCAAACTTGGGACGTTTTATTTAATTCCGTTTCTACTTACGCAACAGTTATTTCTTTAGTAAGATATACATCCTGAATCGTATTCAATAACTTAACACCATCTTTCATTGGGCGCTGGAATGCTTTTCTTCCGGAGATCAATCCCATACCGCCTGCACGCTTATTAATTACTGCTGTGCGTGCTGCATCTGCAAAATCGTTATCTCCTGAAGCGCCGCCGCTGTTTATCAATCCTGCTCTTCCCATATAATTATTTATTACCTGGTAACGAGTTAAATCAATTGGATGGTCTGAAGTTAAATCGGAGTAAACTTTTTTGTGTGTCTTCCCAAATTTAATTGCGTTGTATCCACCGTTGTTTTCCGGCAGTTTTTGTTTGATTATATCAGCCTCTAATGTAACACCGAGATGATTTGCCTGACCTGTTAAATCCGCTGATACGTGGTAGTCTTTATCTTTTTTGAATTCGGAATTTCTAAGGTAACACCATAGAATTGTAGCCATTCCCATATCGTGTGCGTATTTAAATGCTTCACTCACTTCAATAATCTGTCTTCCGCTCTCTTCCGATCCAAAATATATTGTTGCACCAACTGCTGCAGCACCCATATCAAAAGCCTGATCGACGCCAGCAAACATTATCTGATCGTATTTGTTGGGATATGTTAAAAGTTCGTTGTGGTTGAGTTTTAAAATGAACGGCAGTTTGTGTGAATACTTTCTTGATACGATTCCAAGCACACCAAGAGTTGAAGCGCACGCATTACAACCACCCTCTATTGCAAGTTTAACTATATTTTCCGGATCAAAATAAACAGGATTAGGTGCAAATGATGCACCTGCTGAATGCTCGATACCCTGATCAACAGGTAAAATTGATACATAACCTGTTCCTGCAAGTCTTCCTGTACTTAAAATCCAGTTAAGATTTTTTAAAACGTTCGGACTTCTATCCGATTGTAAATGAACTCTATCAACAAAATCAGGTCCTGGAAGGTTAAGCTGATCCTTAGGAAATACAGCTTTGTGGCTTAGAAGGGAATCAGTATCCTTTCCAAGCAGTTCTTGAATTTTATCTAACATTATAACTCCAAATTAAAATTGGATAATTTCTCTGATTAGCAACGTTAAAATAAGCTTAATGTAATTTGAATTCAATTTGGAATAAGCTCAAACATTACAAGATTTAAAATAAAAAAGGCGAAGTGAAAGACTTCGCCTTTAAATCTATATATGAATATTTTAATGAAAGGCAAACATAGCTCCCACCATTGCAGCAAGGGCAGATGTACTCGAGCCTTCGCTGAAAATTACATCATACTGCAACGTAATAGCGAGCATTGTTGTAGCAGCTAGCATGTAATAAAAACCTGCACGAGGAGCTATACCAATTTCTGTACTTGATCCCGTTTCTTCTCCACCTCCTACTGTGCCGAAGCCAGGTATGGTCACCGAAGGTATTGTTATAGTTGTACTAAAGAAATATAAACCAACCGCAAATCCAATAAATGGCATGAACTTTTTACCGGGATTGAATACATAATTCAGCCCTACTAATAATGGGACCCAGGATGCGCTGTAATCAAAACCTTCCTGTTCTTCTTTAGCACCATAAGTTTGATAACCGATCGTCAGGTTTATTAATAAGCTTCTTGCAATCATATATCCGATCATTGCGTGACCAGAAAAACCTATGCTTGCAACATCACCGAAATCACCCATGGGGAAAGATATATCGGCCATAATACCTACAAGCCACATTTTCATGAACTCGCCTCCGGGTGTAGTCACATGCTGTGGTAGCTCCAATTTCAGGTTGGATTCCAAATCGTGATTTAGAAATGTTTTTGATTTTTCGCCGGTTATTTCTGTCGGCAATTGCAGTTGCATCTTTGCAAAGCTAAATGATGAAACTATAAAAACAGAAAGAAGTGTATAAATGACTTTATTCACAAAAGCCTCCTATATTATTTATGAATGATGATTTAGGAAAAATCTGATTTTTATACTATTCATAATTAACATCATTTGAAAATAATCAATCATTTCTAAAAGTCAAATAAATTTTTAATATGATTTTTCAAAAAAAAGCTTATATTAGAGAAAAAATAAGGAGTTGCATTTATGGGAAAAATTCTTGAGTTACTGCAAAGCAGAGAATTATTCACTGTCCGTGTTAATACAACAGTGAAAGATGCTGTGTTTTACATGGCTGAAAAGGGAGTGGGATTGGTTCCGGTAATGGATAACGGAAAGTTGGTTGGAGTTTTTTCTGAAAGGGATTTGGTAAAAAGAGTGATTTCAAAGAACAAAAAGATTGAAGAAACCAAAGTTGATGAAGTAATGACAAAAGATTTAATCATTGCATCTGCTAATGAACCGAACGAATCAATTCTCGCGAAAATGAAAGACGCACGAATCAGACACATTTTAGCTATTGAAAATGAAAAACTGATTGGTGTACTTTCGATGAGAGATTTGCTGGAGCTTGATCTTTCTGTTTGCAAAACTAAAGTTGAAGTTTTAAATAATTATATCTATTCAAAATAAATACTGAAGGAATATTTTAAGAGGGTAATATTCTAGTTCCGCAATTCGGATCAGATAGTTGTGTGGATTCTGTGATAACAGTTTCCCTTCCACCGTTCTCCACAAATTCAATTGCTGCTTTTATTTTAGGTCCCATACTGCCGTCTGCAAACTCTTTCCGTTTCAAATATTTTTTAGCCTTTGCAACAGTTATGCTGTCCAATGCTTTCTGATCGGGCTTATTAAAGTTGATATAAACTTTTGATACATCTGTTAAAATGAAAAAAGAATCTGCTTTGATTTCTGCAGCAAGTAACGATGAAGCAAGATCTTTATCAATAACAGCTTCAACACCCAATAGGTTTTTATTTTTATCCCTGTATACAGGGACTCCACCACCACCGGCAGCAATTACTATATTCCCTTTTTTTACAAGATCGCGAATTATTTTTTTGTTTAAAATTTCTACAGGTTTAGGAGAAGGCACAACTCTTCGCCAGCCTCTTCTACCCGGGTCTTCTTTAAAATTCAATCCACCCGATTTAGCCAGAAGTTCAGCTTCTTCCTTTAAATAATAACCACCTACAGGTTTTGTAGGCTCATTAAATGCTGAGTCATTTATGTCTACCACTACCTGTGTAATTACTGTTACAACGTTTTTACGTATTTTATATTCCACAAGTATGTTTTTCATTTGCCGTTCAATCATATAACCAATGCCGCCCTGCGAATCAGCTACACAGATATCTAAAGGCATTTGAGGAATTTTATATTCATTGTAACCAGCCTGATTACGAAGCATGATGTTTCCAACCTGCGGACCATTGCCATGAGTAATTACAACATTGTATCCTTCTTCTAAAAGTTTTAAAAGATGAATACAAGTGTCATACGTATTTTTTTCCTGCTGTTGAATTGTGCCGGCTTCGTTTCCTCTTAAAAGAGCATTGCCACCAAGAGCAACAACAGCTATTTTTTTATCCATATTTAGCGATCATATTAAAAATTTTTCAATAAGAAATACAAACTTAATTAGCTTTAACGGCAAATAAAATTTATTCAATATAGCATTTGCTGTGCCATTTTAGGTTTGAGTCTAAGAGCACAAATTTATATGTTTGTTTTGATTTAGATGATATAAATAAAAAATGAACAGTAAAGACAAATTCAATCCAAGGGATTTTTTACAGCCCAACAACATGCTACGGCTATACGCAAGTGGTGCTTTTCCTATGGCGGATGAAGAAAAGGGCGGCATTAATTGGTACCTGCCGGATGTCAGAACAATTATTCCTTTAATTGATCTCAAGGTTCCACGTACTGCACGAAAAGCGATTGAAAAAATGAATTTTAAAGTGAAAATTGATAAGGATTTTGACGGAGTTGTAAATGGTTGTGCAAACAGAGAATCAACTTGGATTTCGGAAGAATTGATAAAAGCATATAAAAGATTAAAAAGAAGAGGACACGTTCACACAGTTGAAACATATCTAAATAATGAACTTGTTGGCGGGCTCTACGGGATTACATTCCGCGGTGCATTTTTTGGCGAAAGTATGTTCTCTAAAGTAAGTGAAGCCTCAAAAGCTGCACTGGTTGCACTATTACAACATTTAAAGCAAAAAGATTTTGTTCTACTCGATGTGCAGTATATGACTGAACACTTAAAAATGTTCGGAGCAATTGAAATTTCTTTTGACGAATATACAAAGCTCCTGCATCAATCTTATACAAGAGCTTGTGAGTTTTGATAGCATTCACAAACCCAGTTCCTCAAAGGAAATGGGCCAGTAACATTTTTACGGCTTCACTAAAATCAATTCTTTCTGTGGAGGAGTTAAAAACTCACAGCCGTCTTTTGTAATTTTAACTTCTTCCTCAATTGTGGAAACTCCAAAACCTTTTACAGGCAGTCTTGGTTCAATTGTATAAACTTGCCCCTCTTCTAAAGGAAGGTGAGGCGCATCACCGTAACGTTCCCATCTGGGGAACAACCCTCCAACACCATCATGCGCTGTTTTGCCCAATTGATGTCCTAATCCGTGCGGGTATTCATCGTAACCGTTTTTTGTAATATGGTTTCTTGCAATATCATCCATTTCGCAGCCCTTAACTCCGGGTTTCAATTTATCTGCCACCATTTGTATTGAATCACGGATTACTTCGAATCCTTTTTGTACATCTGCTGGTGCTTTTGTTTCACCATCATTTAAAATGTACCAAGTTCTCTGTATATCTGAACAATAACCGTTTAGTTTAATTCCAAAATCCATATTTACAATTGTGCCTTTTGTAAGAACTTTATCACTCGGTCCTTCGTGCGGTCCATTGGGGTTTGGACCCGCAAAAACTGCAGGACAGTGTGTTTCTTCCCAGGCAAGATCAAAATTTCGATCTACACATTTTTGTTTTACAAAATTTGCAACTTCAATTTCCGTCATTCCTGGTTTCATAAAATGTGTTACTTCATCAAAAATCTTTAGAGTTTCTTTAATCGCATCTTTCATCAAATTGATTTCTGTCGGGGATTTTCTTCCGCGCAGCGCAGAAATAATTTCCTCAGAGCTAAACAAATTATTTTTATAGTCCGTTCCATTAAGATGATCGAGTAAAACCTGGTACATACCATAAGTTAAACCATCTGCCAGTACAGCATTTTTAGAATAATTGATTGCAATTTTTTTTGGATTTTTTTTAGTAACGTATTGAATTAGAGGTTCTTTAATTGATTTTAAGTAAGGAATAATATTTTGAAACAAACCAGCTTTCTTAAAATTTCCTTCCTCCATTGAACCGATTATTGCTGTATTTTCACCATCTTTATTAATAATAAATGCTGCCTGCCACGTAGAGTTTGTTCCAACCACCATTTCCATTACTGGATCGTTTATTACAGAACTCTCTCGAACAAATGTAAGCCACATATCAACATTTTTTTCATTTAAAATTTCAACTGCCTGTTTTGTCTTTTCTATTAATATCTCTCTTTCCATCTCAATCTCCGGTTTAATTTTTCTTAAAAATAATTGGCAATTTATTAAATAATGAGGCAAGTTACTTCTTTATATGTGATTTTTCTCAACAGCATCAATTGCTTTTAGCGAATTTTGAGAAAATGAATTGTCTATTTAGTAATTTTCAAAGAGGATTTTAATAGTTTTTGGGAATAGAGTAATTGAATAACAAAAAGTTTAAAATCCAATAGAAATATCAATACAAAAAATATTGTAGTTTAAGAGGTGCACAATGTCCGAATACATAGAAAAAATATTAAATGATGTTAAAGTAAAAAACCCAAATGAGCCTGAATTCCATCAAGCTGTACACGAAGTGCTCGAATCATTAGAAGTAGTTCTACAGCGCCATCCAGAATACCAATCATTAAAAATTTTAGAAAGGATGGTAGAACCGGAAAGAGTAGTTATGTTCCGTGTTCCTTGGATGGATGACCAGGGGGAAATTCATATCAACCGCGGATACAGAATTGAAATGAACAGCGCGATTGGTCCTTACAAAGGCGGTCTACGTTTTCACCCCTCAGTTACTCTAGGCATACTTAAATTTTTGGGTTTTGAACAAGTATTTAAAAATTCGCTTACAACACTTCCAATGGGGGGAGGTAAGGGCGGCTCTGATTTCAACACAAAAGGTAAAAGTGATAACGAAATTATGCGCTTCTGCCAGAGTTTTATGACAGAACTTTGCAGACACATCGGCCCAAACACTGATGTTCCTGCTGGAGACATTGGAGTGGGAACTCGGGAAATTGGTTTTCTTTACGGGCAGTATAAAAGAATCAGAAATGAATCAACTGGTGTACTTACTGGCAAAGGAATAAATTGGGGAGGATCACTTGTTCGACCTGAAGCAACTGGTTTTGGATGTGTTTACTTTGCACAGGAAATGTTAAAAACGCACAATACAGGTTTTGAAGATAAGGTGGTTGCTGTATCGGGATTCGGAAACGTAGCCTGGGGTGCAGTGCAAAAAGTAAATGATCTTGGGGGAAAAGTTGTTACACTTTCCGGTCCAGATGGATTTATTTACGATCCAGATGGTATTAAAGGTGAAAAGGTAGATTACATGCTAAAGCTAAGATCCAGCAATAAAGATGCAGTAGAAGATTATTCGAAAGAATTTGGCGTGGAATTTTTTCAGGGTAAAAAACCTTGGGGAGTTAAAGTTGATGTTGCTCTACCTTGCGCAACTGAAAATGAAATTTATGCCGATGATGCAAAGGAATTAATTAAAAACGGGTGCATCTGTGTTTGCGAGGGTGCAAACATGCCTACAACAATGGAAGCGTATGACGTAATTAAAGAAGCAAAAATTCTATATGCTCCGGGTAAAGCATCCAACGCAGGCGGCGTTGCTACTTCCGGTCTGGAAATGTCGCAAAATAGTATGCGTCTTCCCTGGCCAAGAGAAGAAGTTGACAAACGTTTGCACGAAATTATGGTCAGGATTCACAATACGTGCATCGAGACTGCCGAAAAATTTGGTAATGCAGGTAATTACGTAATCGGTGCAAACATTGCTGGCTTCTTAAAGGTTGCCGATGCAATGATTGATCAAGGATTAGTATAATTAATAAATAATTTGCTAATTGATAACTAAGGCGATTTACTGAATCGCCTTTTTAATTTAAAGTATATCTGCTTTTCACTTTCCCTTTTTCTATATTAGCAACTAAAGAATATCAAACCATAACAATCGCCTTTCTAAAATGGATATAAAAGGTCAACTAAAAGAACTAAAATTAGAAAACGTATTCGGCTCAAGACTTAAAAAGTTTCAGAAGTTAATGCGTATAAAAATTCGTGATATTCTTTTGGTTTCAAGTATCTACGATTACTATCTGTTTGAAGAAGACGGTAGGCTCTATGAACTGATCAGAAGTGAATACCAAAACTTAAACTTAAGCCAGGCTCCTGAGGTAACGCATGTAACCACAGGTACAGAGGCATTAGATTTATTAAGAAACGAAAATCAATTTGATTTGATTATTACAACCCTACACATAGAAGATATGCATGTAATTAATTTTGCAAATGAAATAAAAAAAGAAAAAATAAATCTGCCCATTATTTTACTTGCTTACGACAATAAAGAAAGAAAGGAACTAACTACACACTATGATACTTCTGTTTTTGAAAGAATATTTATTTGGAGCGGTGACTTTCATTTGTTAATAGGAATTATAAAATACCTTGAAGATAAAATGAATGTTGAAAACGATACTCAAAATATTGGGGTGCAGGTAATAATTCTTGTTGAAGATAATATAAAATTTTATTCGTCATATCTTCCCTTAATTTATACTGAGATTTTTAACCAATCGCAACGCCTCTTACAAGAAGGAATCAACATTACTCATAAATTTCTAAGAATGCGTGCGCGTCCTAAAATTTTATTATGCTCTAAATATGAGGAAGCCTGGGCTTATTACGAAAAATATGAAAAATACGTACTTGGAATTATTCTCGATAATAACTTTAGACATAACGAAGTAAGGGATTCAGAAGCAGGATTAAAATTTGCTACTGAAGTAAATAGTCGCCATAAAGATATTCCTATCTTAATTCAAACAAGCGATCAGAATCTTGAAGAAAAAGTGAAGGAACTTGGAGTATCATTTCTCTATAAAAATTCACCAAGATTATTGCACCATTTAAGACAGTTTATGTTAGACCACTTTGGTTTTGGTGATTTTGTTTTTCAAATGCGCGATGGAGAGGTGGTTGGAAGAGCTTCAAACTTAATGGAGTTTGCAGATCAAATCGGTAAAATTCCTGATGAAAGTCTTGTACATCATGCAGAAAGAAATCACTTCTCACGATGGCTTAAAGCAAGAACTGAGTTCTATCTCGCACATAAATTAAGACCGCAAAAAGTGAGTGACTATAAAACACCAGATCACTTGCGTAATGATTTAATAAACGCAGTTTACGATTTTATAGATGATAGACAAAGGGGGGTTATTTCAGAATTCAACAAAGAAACTTTTGATCCTAAAAATAGCTTTGCAAGAATTGGTGGAGGTTCTCTTGGTGGTAAAGCTCGTGGTTTGGGATTTATCAATTCATTAATTACTAACTATAATGTAAAAGATTTATTTAAAGATATTGAAGTATCTGTTCCTTCAGCAATTGTTATTGGTACAGAAATTTTTGATGACTTTATTAGAAATAACAACCTGGAGATGTTTGCACTTCAGGAAAATGATGATTTAAAGTTAACTCAAACATTTATTGAGGCACCTTACTTCTCACATGATATAGAGCAGAAGCTTACAGATTTTTTGGAGATAACTAAGGTACCGCTTGCTGTTAGATCATCTAGTCTGCTTGAAGATTCTCAGTTTCAACCGTTTGCTGGAGTTTATCAAACCTACATGCTTCCAAACAGCAATCCAGATATAACTGTACGATTGGAAGAGCTTCTTCAAACTATAAAATGCGTTTACGCTTCAACCTATCATCAAAAAGTAAAAGACTATATGAAAGCGACCTCCTACCGGTTAGAGGAGGAGAAGATGGCAGTTATTGTTCAACGGCTTGTTGGTTCGAAACATGGTGAAAAGTTCTATCCTGATTTTGCTGGTGTTGGAAAGTCATTCAACTTTTATCCTGTTCCGCCACAAAAATCCGATGATGGAATTGCTTTAGTGGCTCTTGGTTTGGGAAAAACGGTTGTGGAGGGAGGAAACACAGTAAGGTTCTGCCCAAGGTTTCCAAAACATCTTCTTCAATTCTTTTCTACAAAAGAAACATTAATGCACGCCCAGCAGGATTTTTATGCACTTGATCTCAAAGGAAAACTTGATCATCATCCTGATTCAATTAAAGATCCGCTTGTTAAAAAATACGAGTTAACAGTTTCTGAAGAAGATGGAACGCTATACTCAGTTGGTTCAACATATTCAACTGAAGATGAAGCAGTTTACGATGGTATATCGAGAGATGGAATTAGAGTTGTAACTTTTTCACCAATCTTAAAACACAAAATGTTTCCACTGCCGGAAATTTTAAATCTTTTGCTCAATCTTGGAACCTGGGGAATGGGCTCGCCTGTTGAAATTGAATTTGCAGTTAATCTTAGTGTCCCAAAAGGTAAGCCAAAAGAATTTGCAATGCTTCAAATGCGTCCATTGGTTATAAGCCGAGAGCTGGATGAATTAAAAATTGATTTTGATAGAAATGAATTAATTTGCGAAAGCAGGCAAGTGCTTGGCAACGGTGCAACAGATGACATTTTTGATTTAGTATTTGTAGATATTAACAAATTCGATAGGGGAAAAAGTAAAGTAGTCGCAGGTGAAATTGCTCAACTAAACTCTAAGCTATTGAAAGAAAAGAAACCTTATGTTTTAGTTGGAATTGGAAGATGGGGCTCACTCGATCCCTGGCTAGGAATTCCAGTCACTTGGGATCAGATATCAGGAGCGGCTGCGATTGTCGAATCCGGCTTTAAAAATTTTGAAGTCGAGCCATCGCAAGGATCACACTTTTTTCAGAATATTACCTCTTTTCGCGTTGGTTATTTTACGGTGGATGCATCGAATAAAATAGGTTTTATTGATTGGGATTGGCTTCAATTTCAAAAAGCTGTTAAAGAATTTGAATTTACTAAACATCTACAATTTCAAGCTCCTATTTCTGTTAGAATAAACGGGCACAAAAATAAAGGTATAATTATAAAGCCGGGAAATAATTAATAATTCCTTCCAATTATTTCATCCACTTCTGATGATTTGTAATAATTTCTATTACAAGCTTTTCAGAAAAGTTATTATACCGTATTAATTGCTTAAATATTAGCTTGCTTAGAGCAATTAATAACACTACAAAATACATTCAATAAGAGGAGTTAAACATGTCTGAATACGTAAAAAGTCTAATGGCAGAAGTAAGGGCCAAGCATGCAGCTCAGCCGGAATTTCATCAAGCGGTAGAAGAGGTTGCAGAATCCATTGACATCGTTCTTGATCGTCATCCTGAGTACAGATCCGCAAAAATTCTGGAAAGAATAATTGAACCTGAAAGGGTAATTATTTTCAGAGTGCCGTGGATTGATGACCAGGGAGAAGTACACATAAACATTGGTTACAGAATTGAAATGAACAGTGCCATTGGTCCATACAAAGGCGGTTTAAGATTTCACCCATCCGTTAACCTTGGTATATTAAAATTTCTTGCCTTCGAACAAGTATTTAAAAATTCATTAACATCACTTCCAATGGGCGGTGGTAAAGGTGGTTCTGATTTTGATCCTAAAGGAAAAAGTGATTTGAAAATTATGAGATTCTGCCATGCTTTTATGAGCGAATTGTTCCGGCATATCGGACCCAACACAGATGTACCTGCAGGTGACATAGGCGTTGGCGGAAGAGAAATTGGTTACTTGTTTGGACTTTACAAAAAATTAAGAAATGAATTTACAGGAGTACTCACAGGTAAAGGTTTAAATTGGGGCGGCTCACTTATTCGTCCTGAAGCAACGGGTTATGGTGCTGTTTATTTTGCTGCTGAAATGCTTGGGACAAAAAATGAAACTCTCGAAGGAAAAACCTGTTTAGTTTCAGGCAGCGGTAATGTTGCACAGTACACAACTGAGAAAATTTTGGATCTCGGCGGTAAAGTTGTTACTCTATCTGATTCTAACGGTTATATTCATGATGAAGAGGGAATTGACAGAGAAAAACTTGCTTATGTAATGGAACTTAAAAACGTACGCCGTGGAAGAATTAAAGAGTACACTGATAAATATAAAAATGCAGTCTATACCGCAATTGATGCTAATGCGGAGTTCAATCCATTGTGGAATCACAAAGCTGATTGTGCTTTCCCAAGTGCCACACAAAATGAAATAAATGCAAAAGATGCACAAAACCTTGTTAAGAATGGTGTTTACGTTGTAAGCGAAGGAGCTAATATGCCAACAACTCCTGATGGTGTTGAAGTGCTTATGGATAAAAAGATTCTTTACGGACCGGGTAAAGCAGCAAATGCAGGTGGTGTTGCGGTTTCTGGTTTGGAAATGTCACAGAACAGCCAGCGTTTGCCATGGACACGCGAAGAAGTAGATAAAAGGCTGCAATTAATTATGAAGAATATTCATGGCACTTGCGTAGAAATGGCAGATAGATTTGGAACACCAGGCAACTATGTAAACGGTGCAAATATAGGCGGCTTCCTGAAAGTTGCTGATTCTATGATTGATCAGGGTGTTGTTTAGTTAATCATTGAAGTTTTGATGACTTAATACTCAAATTTCTGATAAGTCATCAATTATAGGCGAAGCGGAGTAAATCCTCCTTGCCTGTTGAAAGACAGGCTTTCCCGCTTCGCTTTTTTAATAATTGAATAAAAAACCAAGATTTTTGTATATACATCTTGAATTTTATCTCGACTCAATTCTTAATATATTTAAAAACAACTTTTAAAGAGAATTTTTTATATGGATTACATAAAAGAATTCCGCAGTAATCCAGAAGCACAATGGGTTGAACACGGATACGGAACTCGCTTTCAGGGTTTTCAAAACCTTATGCGGCTTCGTGTATCCAACATTTTGCTGGTTTCCAGCCTTTACGATCTGTACCTCTTTGAAGAAGACGGCAGACTCTATGAGCTTATTCGCAATGAGTACCAGGGATTAAACTTAAGTCATTCACCTGAACTTACAAGAGTTTCCAGCGGCTACGATGCTATAAATCGTGCAAAGGATGAGGGAAGATTTGATCTCATTATTACCACAATGCACATCGAAGATATGACTGCACTTAATTTTGCCAATCTTGCAAAACAATCTGGGTTGGAAATACCTATTGTTTTATTAGGGCACGATAATCGAGAACTAAAATCTTTAATGGTGAATCCTGACAGCGAGCTTTTTGACAAAGTATTTATCTGGACTGGCGATTTTAGAATTATAATAGGAATCATAAAATACTTAGAAGACAAAATGAACGTTGAGCACGACAGCAGAATTGTAGGTGTTCAAAACATAATTGTTATTGAAGATAATATAAGATATTACTCAGCTTTCCTTCCTATTATTTATACTGAAATGTTAAAACAAAGCCAAAGATTAATTTCTGAAGGAATAAATCTATCACATAAATTTTTAAGAATGCGTGCCCGCCCGAAAATTCTATTGTGCACCAACTATGAAGAGGCATGGCAGCATTTTATAAAATATAAAGAGCTTGTGCTCGGTGTAATTTCTGATATTGAATTCCCGAGAAATGGGGAACTTGATGATTCTGCCGGAATTAACTTTGCTAAAGCTGTGAATAAATCCATTAGTGATATTCCAATACTTCTGACCTCAAACAATTCTGAAAAGAAAGCTGAAGCAAAAGATGCAGGATTTCAATTTGTACTTAAAGATTCTGCTACTCTAATTTTTGAGCTGCAAAAATTTATGAATAACCATTTCGGATTCGGAGATTTTATTTTCAGAATTCCTGGAGGTGAGGAAGTTGGAAGAGCTAAAGATCTATTAAGTATGGAAGAACAATTAAAAGTTGTTCCAAATGAAAGCATAAAATTTCACGCCGTACGCAACCACTTTTCAAATTGGTTTAAAGCAAGAACCGAGTTTTGGCTAGCGCACAAATTAAGGCCACGAAAAGTATCCGATTATCCAACTGATGAAGATTTAAGAAAGGATCTTGTTGAATCAATTAACCATTACCGCATGGTAAGGCAGAGGGGAATAATTGCAGATTTTCATAAAGATACTTTTGATGCTGACAGCAGCTTTGCAAGAATTGGCGGCGGTTCACTCGGGGGTAAAGCGAGGGGCCTAGGCTTTGTGAATACACTTATAAATGATTACCAACTTCGCGATCAGTTTGAAGATGTTTTAATTTATGTCCCGCCGGCAGTTATTTTAGGAACCGATGTGTTTGATGATTTTTTGGATATGAATAAACTCCGTGAGTTTGCACTAAAGTGCGATGACGATGAAGAAATTACAGAGCGTTTTCTTGAAGCTTCAAAATTTCCCGAAGAAATTTTAGGAGAGCTTGCTGCGTTTTTGGACATTATCAAAACACCTCTCGCAGTTCGTTCCTCTAGTCTGCTAGAAGATTCTCAGTATCATCCGTTTGCTGGTGTCTATCAAACTTACATGATTCCAAACAACAATGCCAATCCTTTAATTAAGCTTAACGATTTACTTACAACTATTAAAAGAGTTTACGCATCTACATTTTATCAAAATGCAAAAAATTATATAAAGATTACATCATACCGTTCCGAAGAAGAAAAGATGGCGGTGATAATTCAGAAAGTGATTGGTAAAACACATAAAAACAGGTTTTACCCTGATTTTTCAGGTGTTGCAAAATCATATAATTTTTATCCTCTACCTCCGCAAAAACCTAACGATGGAATTGTATCAGCAGCACTTGGTTTAGGTAAGTGGGTAGTTGAAGGAGGTAATTCAGTTAGGTTCTGTCCCAGGTACTCGAAAGATATAATTCAATTTTATTCTGTTAAAGAATCTCTTAACAGCAGCCAGCGGGAATTTTTTGCTCTACAACTCGATGAAAAAACCGATTTTGGAAACATCACCTACGATAAGCTTGTAAAAACTCATCCCTTAAATACTGCTGAAGAAGACGGTTCACTAAATTATGTTGGCTCTACTTATGTCCCTGAAAATGATGCAATTTATGACGGCTTGGGTAGAAAAGGACCGCGTGTGGTTACATTTGGTCCGGTACTTCGAAATAAAATTTTCCCGCTAGCAAATGTATTAGATTTGCTACTTGAAATGGGAACTTGGGGAATGGGAACACCTGTTGAGATTGAATTTGCTGTAAATTTAACAACGCCGCCGGGAACTAAAAAAGAATTTGGTCTTTTGCAGATGCGACCTCTAGTGGTAAGCCACGAAACCGAAGAACTCCAGGTAGATAACATTGGACAAGAGAAGCTCATCTGTAAAAGTACTCAGGTTTTAGGCAATGGAGTTATTGATGAAATATATGATGCTGTGGTTGTTGACTATAATTTGTTTAATCGTGCGAAAAGCAGAGATGTTGCTGCAGAAGTTGCGTCTTTTAATAAAAAACTATTAAATGAAGGAAAACCTTACTTGTTGGTTGGCGTTGGCAGATGGGGCTCGCTTGATCCTTGGCTGGGAATTCCGGTAACTTGGGAACAAATTGCGGGTGCAAGAGCAATCATCGAAACATCATTTAAGGATATGGCAGTTGAACCCTCTCAAGGCTCACACTTTTTTCAAAATATAACTTCTTTTATGATTGGATATTTTACAATTAATACAGTTCAACAAAATGGTTTTGTTGATTGGGAGTGGCTGTTAAAACAAAAGCCAATTGAAAGTAAGACTTTTACAAAACATATAAATTTTGAGAACCCCTTAATTGTAAAAATGAACGGACATGAAAACAAAGGAATAATATTAAAACCCGCTTGAGCAGCGGATAAACCGGAGTAGTAATTTTATGACTAAAAAATTGCCTGAAAAATCAGGGATACCTGAAGCCTGCCCGCATTGCGGGACTAAGCTTTCTCCTTGGCAGCAGGTATTACTTGCAACCGACAGGGCATTAGTTTGCAGAGAGTGTTGGTATAGAATCATATTGGATGTGAATCCTGAACCGCAAAAAAAAGATTCGGAAAAATTACAGAACAAGGGAAATTGAAAATGAAATCATACAATTCATTTAATGTTGCACGCCAGCAGGTATTAGAAGCTGCTAAAATTTTTAATTTGGATGATGCTATTACAGAGTTTTTAAGCAAACCTCAAATTGAGGTTAATTTTACTATCCCAGTAAAATTAGATTCGGGTAAAACAAAAATTTTTGAGGCATTTAGAATTCAATATAATTATGCAAGGGGCCCGGCAAAAGGGGGTGTCCGTTTTCATCCTGAAGAAACAGTAGATACAATACGAGCACTCGCCTGCTGGATGACTTGGAAGACTGCTGTTGTAGATTTACCGTTAGGTGGAAGCAAAGGTGGCGTACGTTGCGATCCTAAGGTTTTATCCAATTCTGAATTGGAAAGATTATCAAGAGAATATATTAGAGCAATCTCTCCACTATTGGGTGTTGATATAGATGTGCCTGCTACTGATGTTTATACAAATCCGCAAACAATGGCTTGGATGATGGATGAATACGAAACTATTAACAAAAGACACAGCCCGGGTGTGTTTACGGATAAACCGCTTCAAGTTGGTGGCACCGAAGGCAGAAGAGATGCAACTGCTCGTGGAGGAATTATTACAGTACGTGAGGCATGTAAAGCATTTGGTTTCGATCCTACGAAAGAATTTGCTGTGCAAGGTTTTGGTGATGCAGGACAAAGAGCAGCACTGTTGCATAAAGAGATGCTGGGAGGCGGTAAGTTAGTTGCAGCAAGTGATTCACAAGGAGCTATTTATAATAAAAACGGATTTGATCCCGAAGAGCTTGTTCATCATAAGTTAAAAACGGGAACTGTTCTAAAATATCCTGGCGCAAAGCAAATACCGCAGCAAGAACTACTTGAGCTTGATGTGGAAATTCTTTACCCCGCTGCTTTGGAAAATGCAATCAATGTTAAAAATGCAGAGAGTATTAAAGCTAAGATAGTGTGCGAACTTGCTAATGGTCCTACAACTCCGGAAGCAGATAAAATTCTTTTCGAAAAAAATGTGCACGTAATCCCGGATATACTTGCAAGTGCAGGAGGTGTTACGGTTTCGTATTTTGAAATGGTACAGGATAAATCTCTATTTTTCTGGGAAGAAGAAGAGGTACACAAACAGCTCGATAAAAAATTAACACTTGCATACAACCGTGTGTGTGAGGCAATGAAAGAGAAAAAGGTTCACCCGCGTTTAGCGGCTATGCTTGTTGGTGTTGCACGAGTTGCACAAGCCTGTAAAATTAGAGGCTGGGTTTAGATTGATCATCAATATTTCATATCACTGTGAATAGTTATGAAATTCGTACCTCAAAACGAATCACTTATTAAGTATGCTTTGTGCCATTATTTTACAGATTATTCTTTTAAATGAGTATATTTACTCATGAGTGTATTTTTTGACAAATAATATTTTGGCATACTTTTTTAACAAAATAGGTGTTTAAACTAAATTTCAAACAGAAAGAATTGGCTATTAAAATGAAAATTATACCTGCAATCACGTTTATAATTTCACTCGTTCTATTGAGTAATTCCTTTGCGCAAGAGCAGGAAAGTAATACTCTATTAGAAGGCACCTGGGTGCTAGCAGCATTCAAGTACACCCTTCCTGATACAGTAATTACTGGCAATTCAAAATCTTTTAATTCAATAAAGATCTTTGGTAAATCTCATTTTACTTACATAGGAAAAGCACTTCCAGATCATGTATTCAAAAGAGCAGGGGGTGGCAGATATCAATTAAACGGTGATCAGCTAACTGAAATTATGGATTTTTCCTCCCTCGCCAATATGCTTGGAAAAACTTTTAAATATAAATATAGGATCGAAGAAGATACCTATTTTCACTCCGGGCAGATAAACGATCTTTATGTAGAAGAAATTTGGAAAAAGCTGGAATAAAATATTTTCTTGAATTTTCTACTTCAATCTGGCATTCTAAAGCAACTAATTTAAACGGGCATAGTAAAATGGCTAAGTTTAACTTAGCCGGAGGTTACCATGTCTGCATTAAAAAGGCCTGTTGTTGATTTAAAAAGCAAATATAAACGCAGCTTAAGTGTAAGCTTTATTGCATCTCTTTCAATATTAATCATTGCATTCAAGTTCTCGCCTCATTCCAAAGAAGTGGCTTCCATAACAACCACTGAGCAGGAATTAATCCACGTAGAAAATATTATTAACACTATACAAAAACCTGGAAAACCTATTCCTCCAAAAGCTCCCCAAATAATTGATGTAACTCCTGATGATATTGAAGATATTGAATTGCAGGATGTGGAAATTGATGAAAATGATATTATTGGTCCTCCTGATTTACCACCCGATAATCCTTTAATTGAAGAAGATATTATTTTTATAGCAGTTGAGCACATGCCTGAAATACTTGGTGGAATTACTGTAATTCAAGAAAAAGCACACTTCACAGAAATAGCTAAGCGAAGTGGGATTGAAGGCAAGGCTATAATTGAGGCAATTGTAAATGAAACGGGAGATGTTATTGATGCCAAAGTAATCAAAGGACTGGGCGGGGGTTTAAATGAAGTTTCATTAAACGCTGTTATAAGCACTAGATTTAAACCGGGATTGCAAAGAGGAAAACCTGTAAAAGTTAGAATTACAATTCCAATCAAATTTGTGCTCAAATAATTATAATTTACAATTAAATTTCCAATTTACTTTCTGTAAAGCTCAGTTAATATAAACTGAGCCTTATGCTTCTTATATTTACCACACAAAAATTTTTCTATTTATATACCACCGATTGCATTAAAATAAATAATCTGACATGCATGATTTCGTAGTTATAAAAGACTTAGTAATAATATTGCTGGTTTCTGTTCCCATCATTCTATTGTTCAATAAAATTCGTATGCCGAGCATAGTTGGTTTTTTAATTGCTGGAATGATTATCGGACCTTTCGGATTTAAGCTAATTACCGGTATTGAAGAAATTGAAATAATGGCGGAAGTTGGAATTATCCTTCTTCTGTTTACAATTGGTTTGGAGGTTTCATTAAAAGAATTGATAAAAGTAAAAAAACTTTTATTTATTGGCGGTGGATTGCAGGTTGTCTTTACCATCCTAATTTCAGGATTAATTTTTTACTTTTTAGAAATGCCTATTCATCAAGCAATATTCTTTGGAATGCTCGTTAGTCTCTCGAGTACAGCTATAGTATTGAAACTACTTTCAGATAAAGATGAATTAGAATCGCCGCACGGAAAAATTTCTTTGGCAATACTAATATTTCAGGATTTGGCAATTGTTCCAATGCTATTACTAATTGACACGTTTGGAAGCGGTGAATCGATTAGTTTTCTATCAATAATTACTAAAATGGGAATTGCAATTACTGTAGTAGCTTTAATAGTAGTTGCAGCGAAATATCTGACCCCTAAGATTTTATACTATCTTGCTCGTTCCCGAACAAGAGAATTGTTTACAATTGGTGTTTTACTCATTTTATTAGGAACAGCTTATCTTACTTTTTCATTCGGATTGTCTTTTGCGCTAGGCGCTTTTATTGCGGGGCTTATTCTTTCAGATTCGGAATACTCACCACAAATATTCTCCGATATTCTTCCTTTCAAGGATGCGTTTAACAGCATTTTTTTTGTCTCCGTTGGCTTGCTGCTAAATATGGGTTTTGTTGTAAACAATCCGATTACTGTGATTATTTCTACATTTGGAATCATCTTATTAAAATTAATAATCATATTCGCAATAGTTTTATTTCTGAGATACCCTGCGCGAGTTGCAGTGGTTGCGGGATTGGGACTTGCACAAATAGGTGAATTTTCATTCATACTTGCACAGCAAGGATTAGAATCGGGTTTGATGGGAGATTATAGTAATCTTTTTCTATCATCTACAATTTTTACAATGATTCTTACTCCCTTTTTAATCAGGATTTCTCCATATGTAGCGGATAAATCTCAAATTATGAACAAAGAAAAAAATAATAGACTACTTAAAGATAAACTAACAGGACATGTTATTATCGGTGGATTTGGACTTAACGGAAAAAACCTTGCAAAGGTACTTAAAGAAACAGGAATAAATTATCTTATAGTAGAAATGAATCCCGATACTGTAAAAGAAGAACAGAAAAAAGGAGAAATTATTGTTTACGGTGATTTAAGTAGAAAAGAAGTTCTTGAGAAAGCAATGATAAACACAGCAAAAGTTTTGGTTATTGCAATTTCCGATCGCACAATTTCAAAGAGAATTATAACTCTGGCTAAAAGCTTAAATGAAGAAATTTTTACAATAGTAAGAACAAGATTTTTCAGTGAGACTGAGGAGCTAATTAAACTTGGCGCAAACGATGTAATCCCGGAGGAGTTTGAAACCTCGATTCAAATTTTTAGGAAAGTTTTAGAGCAGTATCACATTCCTCTTAACGTAATATTACAGCAGATAGCCTTGCTTCGTGGTGAGTCTTACCGCTGGATGAGAAGCGAAAAACCTTCAACCGATATTTTTACACATCTTGAACAATTACTTGCAGCCGGAATTACAGATACATTTTATGTGAATGATGATAACAACCATGAGGGTAAAACAATTGGCGAATTGAATTTTAGGGCACAGACAGATGCAACAATTATTGCAATTGTAAGGGAAGCCAAAACAATTTCTAATCCAAACGCAAATCAAAAAATATTAGCAAACGATACTGTTGTAATTACAGGTACTCATAAAGCAGTAGATAAAGCATTCCGGCTTTTATCCGAGTAGCAAAATACAAATCAATCACTTTATTTGATGTCTAAACTTAAAAGTTCGCCTAAATTTGATATGATAAAGTCTGGTTTTTCCTTTTCTATCTGTTCCTTAGTTCTGTATCCATATAAAACACCACAAGTTTTTGCTTTTGCGTTCTTTCCGCATTGAATATCAAGATCAGTATCACCCACCATTAAAGTTTCTGCAGTATCAATTTTTAGTTCCCCACAAATTTTTAATAATGGCTCTGGTGAAGGTTTATGGGCAATGCCATCTCTTCTGCCCATAATATAATTCATTTTGTCATTTAAGTTAAAATGATTTATGATTTTATCTGCCTGATCCTGTGCTTTAGTTGTTAGCAAGGAAACTTTTACCTCATTATCATTAAAATAATCCAGTGTTTCCTCAACATGATTGTATAAAATGGATTTATCAATAAAATTAAAATAGACTGACTTATAAATTGAAATGAACTCTTTAAAATCTGGCAGGTAAATATTTAATTCATTAAAAATATCAACAAAGTGTTTGCCTATCATTCCACTAAATTTTTCCTCAGCTAGATTGGAAGAGAGGCTTAATTTTTCAAGAGCTTCAATTGTCGCCAGGTAAATAGTTTTGCTTGAGTTTACAAGTGTTCCATCTAAATCGAAACAAATGTGTTTTATTTTGGTATAATTATTCATTAAAATAAAAAGATAAATTGTTAAATTATTTGTGTTATCAATTGTAGATTAGGCCAACTAATAGAATTTAGCTAAAATATTTTGTAGATAGTACTTGATTTTTTGTTGTAAAAGCATGCATTTTATAGGTGAGGGCTTGAACATTTCGTACAACGGTTCACTCCCCATTCAAAAATAAGTTTTCAAATGCAATTTATAGTTTATAAAAAACAACATAACAGACCAATAATTTAAGGTAAAATTTTACTTTTCGATCAAATTTTTGAACAAATAGTTTGTTTTTTTAATTAAACTATAAATATTGTTTGTGGTATAATTTTTTATAATGAATACAAACTTAAAAATCACTTAACTAACAATAAAAGGAGAACCTAATGAAAAAAGCTAATGTTGCTTTTTTATTCTTGATGTTCCTTGCATTTTTTGTGATGAACACAACAATATTCGCTCAATCTGAACCTGTTATGTACTTCTGTGAAAGATATGACAGTTACGATGGTGAGGTTGGCGTTAGTGATAGATTCACCACAGGTTACTTGACCGTTATGGTTAAAAATGACAAAGCTTTAAGACTAGATGATGTTGCAATTCAGTATGACAAGTACAACTTTAGAAACGGAAAATTTGAATACTACAAGAAATTTTATTTTAATGTTGATAGAGACATGAAATACATCTTCTTCTCACGTAACGATGAGAGCGATTTGGAATTTGAAGATCCTGGATTTTACAGAGTTTTCTTGCTTGATGAAGATGACAGAACGGTAGCAAGCGCAATAATTGAAATAATTCCGTAAAATATTATTTCTATCTTTTTATAGGCGGTTTTAGACCGCCTTTTTTACTTTAAAATTATATCTACCTCAGTTTATCTTGTCTTAAACCTACAACTCAGATACAGTTTCTTGTTACGCGCATAAACGTATTTTTATTTGCGGAATATTAACTGTTGATAATTTCGTATGAGTATTTTTATTATTATAGAATATCAAAACGGAAATTAATATATCATTTAGGCAATTTATTTAAGAGAAGTAAATAATATTATTGATGCTAAAAAATTATAATTAAACTATTTTATAATTATTGCAGGAGGCGCTATGTATAAATATTTACTTTGTTTACTAACTGTTATATTAATTTCATCTTTTTCTTTTTCACAGATGAAATTAAATTTACCATCAGATATGAATGAAGAAGAGACCTCTAATCTGAAATTAGTTTTGGACAAAACAGAAACTCCAGCCGATGCAACAAGTTTAATCCCTGGTACATTTATGATTGGTTTACTAGGGGATATTACTTTTCCATTTGGTGAAGTGTTTAAAACTTATGCTGGAACTGGCTGGTCGATTCATGGCTTTGGTGAGTATTCAATACTCAATTCACTATCCATAGGAGCGAAAGTTGGTTATATAAAATTTGGAGAGGTTGAAACTGATTTCAATACATTTAACAAAACCTCACGAATTAGTGAGGGTATCAAACAGACTAATAGTCAGGTTATATTGGCATTTCTAATAAAATATTTATTAGGAGGTGATCCAACTTGCTTAGGTGGTTTTTTGTCTGGTGGTATTATTCAACCTTTTATAGCTCTTCAACTTTGCCTGATTCTAAAGGCATATACCGCTATATATCCTGGCTTATTAGAAATTAATAAGATACAAAATACTTCACAATCAAATGAATTTGAAGATAATAGTACCATTTTTGGAATTTCACCATCTGTAGGAACTTACATTAAAGTATCAAAAGATATTAGACTAATTTTTAGTGCAGATTATTATTACCTATTTGATAAAGCAGATGAGACAATTGATGATTCCGGGAATATAAATTACCTATCACTTTCTTTTGGTGCAGCATATTCCTTTAATTGAGAATTGCTATTTATTAATCTGATTTAGGCGAAGATCTTCTCTTCGCCTTTTTATTTTAAAAATTGCTACTCAGTTCTCTTAATAAACTCTCTGATTATAAAATCATCCGAGTTAAGCAGTTCTTTTGGGGAACCAACAAAATGAATTATTCCTTCGTGCATCATAGCAACCTGATGTGCAACTTCTTTTACGCTGTACATATCGTGAGTAACAACAATGGAAGTAACATTTAATCTATCGGTAAGTTCTTTAATTAGCTCATCAATTGAATCCGACATTATCGGATCCAAACCTGTTGTTGGCTCATCATAAAAAATATAATCTGGATCTGTTATTAGAGCACGTGCAAGTCCGACTCTTTTTTTCATCCCACCTGAAAGTTCTGCCGGTTTAAGCTTTTGAACGCCGGACATACCTACCATTTCTAGTTTTTCTTCAATTCTACTATCAAGTTCATCTTTTGTATAAATATTTTTAGATTCAACAAGAGGCAAAGCAATGTTTTCTTCCACTGTCATCGAATCGAATAAAGCAGAGCCCTGGAATAAAAATCCAAAGCCTGTTCGCAATTCATAAAGCTCCTGCATATCCATTTCATCAACACGCCTTCCTTCTATTTTCACATAGCCTTCATCAGGGTAGAGTAATCCAACTATATGTTTTACCAATACACTTTTACCGCATCCACTTCTTCCGATTACTACAATTGTTTCGCCTGTATCAATATCCAGGTTAACACCGCGTAATACTTTGTTACTTCCAAAAGATTTGTGAAGGTTGTTTATTTCTATCATTATTGTGAGATTATTTTTTCATATAACTTGAATTGATTCCGGAAGCGTATACTTTCTTCCTTTGTTCTGTTCTTTGAGCCATTCCAATAGCGGAGAAAAATAGTCTACCATTGGCTTTGCGCTCATTTCTGAGCCAATGCTGCTCTTCAGATGTTCTCGCCAATCAACACTTGCGCCGGGTGAAAGTAAATCGTTCAAAAACTTGCCTGTTTCCTTATTTCCGTAATAATTAGTTGCGTGAGGATCCTGCTTTAAAAAATTATTTGCTATGTAATCGTGAAATTGAAATAAAAGAATGTTTGAAATTGCATAATCATAATATTGAGCTGCGTCGTTATTTATGTGTGTCTTAGTTGCAGCATCACAAAATTCGCTTCCTCTTTCATTTGGGGGAATTATTCCCTGGTATTTTTCCACGAGTTCCCACCACTTATTGTTAAGTTGATCTTTAGGGAGGTTTTTTGAATATAGTTCGTATTCAAAATCAGTCATCACACCTGCACTCCAGGGAATGAAAACAATATAATCAAGCGATTCTTTTAACAGTGTTTGAATTTTATCAATTTCGAAATCTTGTGGTAACAATTCCATTTGCTTAAGAAATGGAGTTTGGAGTGATGCTAATCCAATTAAGCTACCTACCGCTTCATGGTAACCGCGGTTTGCTCCCTCTCTTAAAATTATTGGAACATTGGGATTTGAATAGCTGATGTAGTAATAAATGTGTCCAAGTTCGTGAAGTGAAGTTCCCCACCATCTTGTGTTTGGAATCACACTCATTAACGAACGAACATCTTTATCGTTATCCATGTGCCATGCGGACGCATGATTATTCTTTTTATAATCTGCATCAGGTGGGAGAGGGTAGAGGCTTGATAAATCCCAAAATGACTGCGGCAGTTCCGGGAAACCAAGGCTAACATAAAATTCTTCACCTTTTTTAACAATCCACTCTGCCGAATGCTGCTGTAAAGCTTCATCAATGTTTAATCCGCTAGTACCAATTATTCCTTGCCAATCTTGTCCCCAGCGATTTGGAAGCCAATGTGCAGGTAGCAGATCTGGAACTTCAGCATTATATTTTTCCGCTAAAGTGTAACGAGCCCAAGTGTGAAGTTCACGGTAGAGTGGCCATATATCTTTAATCATACTCTGACTGACATCTCTCATCTCATCTACCGTCATTCCATATTCTGAAACCTGGTAAGCAAAAAAATCATCGTAGCCCAATGCCTGCACAGTTTTATTCCTTAAATTTTGAAGATTCACCAAACCATCCTTTAATCCCTTTCCGACTTCTTTACTTGTTTCCCAGACTTCTAGCCTTTTTCTTAAATCAGTTTCATTGATAAGAATTGCATCTATTTCGTTTGTAGAAATTGATTTGCCATCTAGTTTAAAGTCGAATCCATAAAGAAGTTCTACTTGCTTGGTATCTGCTTCAATTTTTTGTTTAACTAATTCACCCGCAGTTTCAGGATTACTACCTGCAAGAAATAATATTCTTTTTAGCTGTTTTACCTGCAAGTCTGTTAAATCGTCTTTACTTTCCAGAAACTTAGTTGCAATTTCAATATTTTCTTTACTACCGACGAAATTCGCATATTGCTGTTGTGCATCTTGTGCAAGTTTACTTGTAACCGTATCGCCTTCTACAATTCGTGTGTTTAAAGCCCACTCGCCTTTATTCCATTCGTATAAGTATTTTTGAAATTCTTTATTGTATTCATCCAAATAAGTCTGAACTTTTTGTTGAACGTCTGACTCATCTGAGCAGGACATAATTAATAAAATTGTCATCGCAAAAAATATGATTAGAATTTTCATCTTTCCTTAATTCCTTTGTGAATGGAGATTAGATTTAGAAAAACAAAATAAATATTCATTCTTTATTTTGAAACATATTTAAATGCAGCAATTGCATTTGATAAATTTTCTTTATCACTGCCGCTCACTAAAAATATCCAGCTATTATTAACCCATGCAAACCATCGTCTGCCGTTTTCATCGGTGCCGCTTGCTGTCCATCTGCCGTTTATATTACCCCTAAAATGATTTTTCATTTTATCGAAGCGCGGCGCAATTACTTCTTTAAAGTGTGCATCAGCATTTGATTTTGAACCTGCAAGTATTGCATCAATTGTAATTTCTCCGTCTCCATAAAATGCTGTAAAGCCTTCCAATGGGCGATCTAAATTCATTCTTTCAATTTTGCTTTTCATTCCGGATATTTCTTTTGGGAAAACATCATCGAGTCTTGCATCCGGTGGCGGCGGATCAAAATTTGTATTGTAATCAGGTCCGCAAGCTGTGATGAATAATAATGTAAACACTAAAAGTGTATTAACTATCTTTAACATTTTACTCTCCAATAATTATTAGTTAAAAATTTTATTTAGATGATGATCCATATGATCAACGTAGTCTTTCATTAAGAGAAATAGTGTATCCGTATTTTCGAATGGATCTTCAGCCTTCAATTCTATATTTAAATTTTCTTCAGGGGTATTATTCATAATATTAATGATATGTACGTTAAATACTTTCCACAATTTAATAAGTTCACTTGTCTCTATTTCATTGTAGTTCTGAATTTTCACCCAATCATTTTGCGCATAGCTATCTATTAGAACAGGAGAAGGCAAATACTGTGCTTTAATAAATCTCATATGATTATTTACTGCGGAATCGATTAAATGCCCTAGTATTTCTTTTTTTGACCACTTTTCTGGTGCAAACTTTCTGTTTAATTCACCTTCAGGATATTTAAGAAATTCTTGTGGAATAGAATCGATATGCGCTTGCAAACGATCAATAACAGTTTTTAGTTTCTCAATCATTTAGTACCAAATTTTGTTATTAGTAATTAATTAAAACGGCAATTCCTAAAAAGATAAAAGAAAGAAACATCATTATTAAAAACAAAGGCAGCACAAACTTAACCCATTTTGTGTAGGGAATTTTCGCAAGACTGAGAACAGCCATTAGTAAACCTGATGTTGGAATTACCATATTAGAAAAACCATCACCGCATGTAAATGCAAGCACCGCTGTTTGGCGCGTAATTCCAAGGAGATCTGAAAGCGGAGCCATTAAGGGCATAGTTACAGCAGCTTGTCCCGATCCCGAAGGGATAAAGAAGTTTAGTGTTGTCTGGAAGACTAACATTCCTCCAGCTGCAACAAATTGGTGAAAGTTTTGAAGTGTGCCTGCAGCGGAAAAAATTATTGTGTCAAGAATTTGCCCATCTTCTAAAACAACTTGTACACCTTTAGCGAAGCCGACAACCATTGCAGCTACAATCATTTCTTCCATTCCTTTTACAAACGATTTTGCAGCCTCATTAATTGGGATTTTTGAGATGATAATTGAAGCGATCCCGATAAGTAAAAATCCTCCTGCCATTTCACTCATCCACCATCCAAATTTCTGCACAGCAAATATTATTAATCCAAAAAGCAATACTCCAATTAAAATAATAAACATGTGCTCTTTTTTGAATTCTACTTTTTCGAATGAAAAATGTTCAATTGAAAAATCATCATCAGGCATAATAGATTTTGATGGATCCTTTTTGATTTTTGCGCCATAACGGAGAAGATAAATTACAGCAATTGTTATTGTAATAAGAAAGAAAATCAATCTTAACTCTAGCCCACTGTTCAGAGGTACTTCTGCTATTCCCTGGGCAATCTGAACTGTAAAAGGATTGGTGGTTGCGGCAGAGAAACCAACTTCCATTGCTAACATCACAATTGCCAATCCAAAAACTCTATCGTAACCAAGTTTTTTTGAGACTATGAGAAAGAGGGGAATTAAAGGAATGAACTCTTCACCCATTCCAAGAGTGGAAGAACCAACTGCAACAACAATCATTAAAATTATAACCATTACTTCTGCTTTGTGTCCGAAAACATCCAGCAGCTTTTGAATAGAAGCCATTATCGTTCCTGTACGCTGCAGAATTCCAAATACGCCGCCAATGATAAAAATGAAAAAGATAATATCAGCAGCAGCTTCCATTCCTCGTGGTATCGAGCTTAAAAAACCAAAGAAACTTACTGGAGTTGCTTTATCTTCGCTTTCTTCACCAATGATTATACTCTCAGCAGAAATGTGTTTTTCCATTTGCAGGTAGGTGCCCGGTTTAACAACCGTGCGTGTAAGTGAACCTATTTTTTTTGTTTCTCGTTCGTACTCACCGGAGGGAACAATATAAGTAAAAACAGAGCAGACAAGAATCACCACAGTTAGGAGAACAAATACGTGGGGGAGTTTTAATTTTTTAATTTATACCTCTGTGGATTAAAGTAAAACAAATAATTACAATTTTCTGGCAACAACGACTACAGTTTTCATTGTTTCAACTACACCTGTGCCTTCGTTTATTGCTTCCAGAAAAATGATGTAAATTCCAATTCGCAGCGCTTGCCCATCATCACCAAGCCCGTCAAAAATAACAGAACCGCTGGAACCACTTGCCTGGTTGTTCGTCAGCGTTCTGACTAATCTTCCCTTGCTGTCGTATATTTTTATTCTAACCTGCGAAGTTGCTTGCGTTAATTTGTAGTTAATGATTGTAAAATCTTCAAAGCCATCATTATCCGGCGAAAAAGGATTTGGAGAAACAGAAAGTGAAGATTCTTCATTTAAATTTACTGTATAAATGCTGTTCTGTTTTCCCGGAGTTGCACCAATTGGATCTGCACTGCTGCTCCAATTACTCGGATCGTTTGCACCGAGATTAGGATTTATTCTCTCAAGCGAAATGTTTTTTGTCGAGCCAAAATTACCGTTGTGCCATTTATCAGAATAAAAAACAGAATCAATCACATTTCCCTTTACATCTTTTAATAAAATAAGCTCGCCCGTGTTTATCAATCCAAGGCTGGAAACTCCTACAATAGTTTTCAGAACTGATTCATTTAAACCATACTTAAATATTATTAGCGAATCAGCGGCAAGAATAAAATATGAATTATCAGGAATAATCTTAGGAATTTCTGAAAGCTTGTATGAATTTCCATTCTCATCTTCAATTCTCCATCCCCCAACGTTTACTGAATCACCGCTTAGATTTAGAAACTCAACAAACTCACTGTTATCTTCATCGGGATCAAACATAATTTCATTAATAACTAAGTCGTTCTTTTCGTAATCAGGAACATTACCAATTGAGTTTGGTGCTCCTGGTGTACTGCCGTTTGGGTTTAAAGAGGTTGTCCAATTTGTGTTATCATTCGTTTCTTCTTCAAGTGAAATTCTTTCCATTGAAAATCCTTTTCGACCACCCCAAGATGAGCGATAAAATAAGCTATCAATAATACCATCTCTAAAATCATAAATAATAATTCCATCAGAAGTGTTGCCAAGTGTTCCAAAATTAGCGAACAGAACTTTAGATGTAACTTCGGGATGAGCAGAGTTGAAACTTGTATCTTTTGCAATTACTAAATATTCATCTGGCTGCAGGATTACATCTTCATTTGTAATGAAATCTTTTGTTGGAGTTGTAAGAACATCACTCACAGACCAACTTTTAATATTTATATCTTCATTTGAAACATTAGCAACTTCAATCCATTCAGGCTCACCATCATCAGGATTGTACATAACTTCATTAATTAAAACAATTTTTGAGGGAAATCCTGGCTCGACACTTTTTTCAAAATAATTGTTTAAAGTATCTTCATCTTCTGAATATATAATTCTAACTGCAGCTAAGATTTTAGAATTAATATTTTCAATTGGTAATGTTGATGTAACATTTGCTGAATCACCCGAAGCAACACTTAAACTAATTTCTCTGCTAAGCAGTTGATCAACTACATTGTTGGAATCTGTATCAATATAAAACTCAACGTTAAAATTATTTGCAGAAGATGAGCCGTTGTTTCGCACAATTGCAGAAACAAAAACATTATCGCCCGGAACAGGGAAACGTGGATTGAAACTCATTTCAGCAACTGAAAGATCGAACTGCTTTGGTGTTAGGCTGTTTATTCTGCCCGGCGTGCTTTGTTCAATGTCTAGCGAGTTTCCCCAGTTTGTTTGCAAACTTGAACTTGCATCAACAGAAACTCTTTCAAGCGAATTACCATTTGTTCCACCCCACTCGAAAGTGTAGAGGATAGAATCAATTTCTAAACCGCGTTTGTCTTTTAAAACAACTCCGTCAACATCGTTATTTAAAGAGGGCAGACTAAGTACATAAACTTCTGCAGGAATAAAACGATGAAAATTAACTATGTTGCTGCTTCTGCTTAGAACTACAGACGAATTGGGCTCGATGAGAACATTGTCTTCGATTGAAACCGAAGTTGGAGTTGTTAAAATATCGTTAACGCTCCAGTCCTTTAAATTTATAAGCGTGTTAGTTCTATTATAAAGTTCTATCCATTCAGGTTCACCACCTGTGGGAGCGTACAATATTTCATTAATCACAACTGATTGCGGTGGAAATCCTGGCTCAATTGATTTATATAATTTATTGTTTGTCGTGTCTTCATCGGCACTAAAAAGCGCATTAATTAGAAATCCTCTTTTAGACTGAAGATTTTCAATTGAGAAATTCAAATTGAAAATTGAAGAGTCATCCGAAGCTAAAAATAAATTTTGAACAGTGGTTAAAAGTAAATCAGGAACTGAATCTGAATTAGTATCTTCGAAAAGTTGAATTGTAAAATTGGCATCATTAAATCCGATGTTTTTTACCTTTGCCGAAACAAAAACGGTATCACCCTGAAGAGGAAATTCGGGAACAAATAAAACATCTACTGTTGTAATATCAAAATCTTTTTTAGTTAGTGAATTTATTTTACCTGGGGTTGCTTTAAAGGGATTTTCAGAAGTGCCCCAGTTAGTTGAATCTGTGCTTGAATTGTCCACCGAAATTCTTTCTAGTGATCTGCCCTCCTCATTTCCACCCCAAACCGGCAGATAAAAAAGTGAATCTATCAAAATCCCAAGCGAATCTTTAATTACAACTGCATCCCCTGTATTATTTAGTGCGGGAAGATTAAGATCAATAATTTCGGAAGGAACATTATAAAAATTTATAATTGATGAATCGGCTGTTAACACAATAAATGCATTGGCAGGAATGAAAATATCATTTGTAGTAATTGTAATCGAAGAGGCTGCATCATTCAACTTCCATTTTTTTAGATTTAAAGGAGATGAAGTTCTGTTGTAAAGCTCCACCCACTCTGGTTCGCCGGCAGAAGGACGATACATTATTTCATTAAAAACAACATCGTTGTAGTTATTACCCGGCGGAAAAACAGCAAAGCCGTTTACTAGCTCATTATTAGTTGGATTTTCATCTAAAATAAAAATGGCTTTTGCAATTATTTGATAATCGCCTGCACTCAAATTGTTAATTACTGTGCTGGCAGTAGTCGAATCGCCCGAAGGAAGATTTGTGTACGCTTGTGAAAAAATTAATTCACCTGGATCTGCAGTAGAATCGAAATTAGCATCATTGTATATTTCAATTGAGTAATTATTTGCAGTGTTTGTACCGATGTTTTTTACTTCGGCAAAAATAGTTACATCATCTCCTTCGAAAAGAGTGGCAGGAGTCAAAACTAATTCTGCCATTTGTAAATCAAACTCTATAGGTGCAACCGAATTTTTAAAACCCGGTGAACCGTCATCAATAAGTGCATTTGCCCAGTTGCTTTGCGAACTGTCTTTTATCAGCTCAATCTTCTCGTCCGATCTTGATTGAGAATTGTTTGCAGAATAAAAATATGCTTCGAGTGTATCATCCACTGAGTTTAAAAGCCAGATTGGCCTGTCGGAGGTGTTCGCCATTCCGGAGGAACCAAAAGCGTTATTATTAATTTTTAAAATCAAAGCTTCAGGAGGAATCAATCCATCGTATATTCCTGAACCAAAAGGGTAGTCGCCTTCTAAAATTATTGCATAAGAGTTTGGCGGAAGAATTGTCCCTTCGCCAGCTTCAATTATTATGTCAGGACTGGAAGTTGAATATTTAATTTTAAAGCTATCAACGTTTATGCTTTCAGTATCACTATAATTATAGAGCTCAATAAATTCGTTTGGACCTGATTGCGGGTAAAACATTACTTCACTTAAGATAAGGGTTGAATCTGTCTGCGCAGAAATAAATTTAATGGCGAGTGTTGAAAGAAGAAGTAATTTTTTAATCATTAATTAGTTAAGATTTATAGTAAAATATACTTAAACTAATTTTCACTTGCTTAATCTTTTCTTTTGGGCAGTTGTTTGCCAGCGAGATATTCAAACAATCTTTTGGGTAGCAAACGAACTAAGCCTGCGAGTATTACCATCAGTAAAGGAAATTGAATAATCTTTTTTTCTTTTTTTATTCCTGCAAGAATTATTTGTGCAGCTTTGTCTGCATCCATAAGCAGCGGCATGTAAAATTCGTTTTTATCTGTCATAGGTGTACGCACAAATCCCGGACGGACAGTTATGACTTTTATGTTATAGGGCTTCAATTCAATTCTTAAGCTTTCTAAAAAAATTGAAGCAGCTGCTTTACTTGCATTGTACAATCCGCTTTTAGGGAATCCTTTTAAATCTGCTATGCTGGAAACCCCGACTATCGTTCCGTTTTTTCTATTTAAAAGGTCAGGCAGAAGCACATCAACCCAGTTTGTTATTCCAAGAATGTTTGGACCCAAAATATCCTGCGCAAGTTCGGAGTTAAAATCAGCTATTTCAGATCTTCCACTTACACCTGCATTTAAAATCGTGACATCAACTTTTCCAAAATCATTTTTAATTTGATTGTAAACCTCTCTCACTTCTTCAATAACAGAAACATCGCACTTATAGGTTTTTATGCTACAATTTTTCTGTCTAATTTCATTTACGAGATTATCTAAAAGATCTTTTCTTCTGGCAATTAAGGCAAGCGAGCAATTTTCTTTTGGCAGCAATTTTGCAAGTGAATGACCGATACCGGAAGAGGCACCGGTTAGTAGAACCACCGAATGTTCAAGATTCATTTACAAAGGGGTATTTTTATTACAATTGAGTCAGGAATTTAAAGATTTGCTGAGTGGATTTAAACTTTGTAAAAAAGAATGTATTGCTTATTTTTCAGCAAAAATTATTCCAGATTTATGAATGAGCAATTTTTACCGGTTTTTGGTGTTTTAGTTCGCCAGGAAATAGCAGAAACGCACTTTAAATGCGATTTACAAAAATGTAAAGGAGCGTGTTGTACATTCCAAAGCCGGTACGGTGCGCCGCTGGCAAATGAAGAGATAAAGGAAATTGAAAAAATATTGAACATTGTTAAAAACTATTTATCACCTGCACATCTGAAAGAAATTGAAAAAAATGGGTTTTATGAAGAGAAGAATAATGAGTTTATGACACAGAGTATAAACAACCACGCCTGTGTATTTGTCTGTTATGAGGATGGGGTAGCTAAATGTGCGATTGAAAAAGCATACTTAGACGGAAAAACAAATTTCAAAAAACCAATTTCCTGTCATTTGTTTCCCATACGGCGCTCTGATTTTGGAGGTGATATATTAAAATATGAAAAACTGGATGAATGCGATCCGGCATTAGACAAAGGATTAATTACCAATACAACAATAGCAGATTTTTGTGAAGAACCTTTAAACAAACTCTACGGTAAAAAGTGGTATTCTCAACTAATGGAAAGTATCGGAAGGTAATATGCTTAGTCTAAATCAACGGTTGGCACAACAACAGAAACTATCACCGCAGCAAATTCAGTATCAAAAACTTTTGCAGCTTAACACTCTTGCACTGGAACAAAGAATAAAAACCGAACTTGAACTGAATCCCATTTTGGAAGAAGAAATGGAACTATCACAGGAGCAGGATGATAAAGACCGTGATGAAGATTATGAGGTAGAAGAAATAAAAGATCCCGATAAAGAGGAGTTTGAACTCGAAGATTTTATGAATGACAGCGATTATGATAGTGAAAGAAGTTACAAAAATAACAGCGACGAAGAACAATACCATCCACTTGCACCAGTTAAGGAAACTCTCTCCGAGCATCTACTCGAGCAGTTGCACATGTTAAATCTAAATGAGGATCGAACTCGTTTAGGTGAAGAGATAGTTGGAAACTTGGATGATAGCGGTTATCTGAAACGATCACTGGAAGATTTAGTAAATGAACTTGAACTTTTTGAACATATAAAAATGGATATGGACACTGCTGAAACGGTGTTAAAGACAATTCAGCTTTTCGATCCCGTTGGAATTGCCAGCCGCGATTTGCGCGAGTGTTTGCTTATTCAGCTTAGAAGAAGCAAAAATACAGATCCTTATTACAAATATTTAGCTGAAAAAATGCTTGTAGAGTTTTATGATGATTTTACAAAAAGAAGATTCGATGCTTTAAAACAAAAAATGAATTTAACTGATGAGACTTTGAAAGAGACTGTTCACCTCATTCAAAATTTAAATCCAAAACCAGGTGAAGGAAATATAGAATCGGAAGAGATGAATCAGATTTCACCTGATTTTATAATTGAAAAAGTAGAAAACGATTATGTGATTACTCTGAATGACAGAAGCATGCCCTCGGTTACTATCAGTCGGCAGTACTTGGAGATGTTCGATCAGAATAAAAACAAGCGAGGTAAAAAGAATCCGAGGGAAAAAGAAACGTATAAATTCCTGCGGGAAAAATTTGAATCTGCTAAATGGTTTATAGCTTGTATACAGCAACGTAGAGAAACTTTAATGAAAATTATGCAGGCTATTTTTCACAGACAGTACGAGTTTTTCGAAAAGGGTGCAAAAGCCTTAAAGCCGATGATTTACAAAGACATTGCTGAAGAAATCAATATGGATATTTCCACGATCAGCCGTGTTGTGAATGGAAAGTACGTTCAAAGCCCACAAGGCATACATGAACTTAAATACTTTTTCAGCGAAGGTCTTTCAACAGATACTGGTGAAGAGGTTTCGAACAAACACATAAAAGAAAGACTGAAAGAAATTATAATAAAAGAAGATAAAATAAAACCATACAGCGATGATAAACTTGCGGAACTATTAAACAACGAAGGCATACACATCGCGCGCCGAACAGTTGCAAAATACCGCGAACAACTAAGGCTTCCGGTTGCACGTTTGCGTAAAGAGTTGTAATGCAGTACACAGTTGATGTATCTATAATTATAGCGATATTTGCTCTTTACGGTTTTGTTCATTCCTTGCTTGCTTCAAAAAAAATAAAATTCTTGTTTAAAAAAATATTTGGCGAGCTGATTGCATTCTACAGGCTGCTATACAATGTGTTTGCTCTTTTTACTCTCTATTTAATTTACGAGTTTTCGCCAAAACCGAATTTATTAATTTACGATTTGCCCAACCCTTATGATTTAATTGTTTTGATCCCCCAGTTTCTGGCACTTGCAGGAATATTCTGGGCTTTCAATTTTATCTGTTTCAAAGAGTTTATAGGACTGGATCAGATAAAAAGATTTTTGGGAAAAGCTTACAAAACAGAACTGGATGAAGAGATGACTCTTATAATTAAAGGCCCATTCAAATTTTCACGACATCCGTTATATTTCTTTTCAATTATTTTTTTGCTTTTCAGACCAACAATGGATTTGTTCTACCTCACGTTTTTTGCATGCATAGTAGTTTATTTTTACATTGGTTCTTATCATGAAGAAAAGAAACTTACTGAACACTTTGGAGATATTTACTCTGAATATAAAAAATCGGTTCCGCGAATATTTCCTTTGAAAATATTTAAGCCCTATAAAGAAACTTTTGCTGAATCTTGAATGAGGAAAAAATTATGAGTGAAAAAATAAGATCAACAACAATTATTGGAATCGTACACAATGGAACGGCAGCCCTCGGTGGCGACGGGCAGGTTTCAATCGGTAACACGATAATGAAACAAAATGCATCTAAAATAAGAAAGCTTTCTGATGGCAAAGTATTATGCGGCTTTGCTGGGGGCGCTGCAGATGCTTTTGCTCTAATGGGAAGATTTGAAGACAAACTCGAACAGTACCGTGGAAATGTTAGTCGTGCTGCAGTTGAACTTGCAAAAGACTGGCGAACAGATAAATACTTGAGAAGATTGGAAGCCATGCTTGCGGTAATTTCCAAAGATACAGCATTAGTTGTTTCGGGTAATGGTGATGTAATTGAGCCTGATGATAAAATTGTTGCAATCGGTTCCGGCGGAATGTATGCTTTATCTGCGGCAAGAATGCTAAAGAAATACAGCAACTTATCTGCGAATGAAATTGCTGAAGAAGCTTTAAAAACTGCAGCTGAGATATGTATTTACACAAATGATAAAATTAATGTTGAAATAATAGATTGAGGAGATAGATTTTAAAAATGAATGAACGAACTATGAAAGACTTAACACCGAGCAAAATTGTAGAAGAACTCGATAAGTATATCATCGGACAAACAGATGCGAAACGTGCTGTGGCAATTGCCCTTAGAAACAGGTGGCGAAGGCAGCAGATTGAAGATATTCTTCGCGAAGAGATACTACCAAACAACATAATATTAATAGGACCGACCGGTGTTGGTAAAACTGAAATTTCGCGCAGACTTGCAAAACTTGCAGCAGCTCCTTTTGTAAAAGTGGAAGCTTCAAAATTTACAGAGGTTGGCTACGTTGGTAGAGATGTTGAATCAATGATTCGTGATTTAACTGATTTTGCAGTTAACATGGTTAAAGCGGAAAAGACAAAAGAAGTTCAGCATAAAGCTGAAGAAATGGCTGAAGAACGCATACTCGATATTCTTATTCCACCGGTTAAAAGACCGCAACAGCAAATGAAACAGCCTCCTGTTCAAACTACAGAACAAAAACAGGAAGAGGTAAACTCTGAAGAGTATCAAAACAAAAAGACCCGCGAGTGGATGAAGCAGAAATTGAAGAACGGTGAAATGGATGATAAAATGATTGAATTCGATGCACAGGTCGCACCGGGAGTTGGAATGCAGGTTATGGGACCGATTGGAATGGATGATATGGGAATAAACATTCAGGAAATTATGGGCAACTTAATGCCCAAGAAAAGAAAGAAAAGAAAAACCTCTATTGCTGAAGCACGTAAACAGATTGCACAGGAAGAAGCACAAAAACTTATTGATATGGAAACGGTTAAACAGGAAGCAATTAAAAGGGTAGAGGATTCAGGAATAGTTTTTATTGATGAAATTGATAAAGTTGCAGGAAGCGGTGGTAAAGGACATGGACCAGATGTATCACGTGAAGGTGTACAGCGTGATCTTCTCCCAATTGTAGAAGGCACAAATGTTAATACAAAATATGGCGTTGTCCAGACAGATCATATTTTATTTATTGCCTCGGGTGCTTTTCATATTGCAAAGCCTTCCGATTTAATTCCAGAGCTACAGGGAAGATTTCCAATACGTGTTGAGCTTTTAAGTTTGACTGAAGACGATTTCGTTCAAATACTCACCACTCCGCAAAATGCACTATTAAAACAATACAGTGCTTTATTGGAAACCGAAAAAGTAAAATTACATTTTACTGAGGACGGTATTTGTGAGATTGCGAAAATTGCTACACAGGTTAATGAAGCAGTTGAAAACATAGGTGCAAGGAGACTTCACACAATTCTTACAACTTTACTGGATGAAATTTTATTTGATGTGCCGGACAAAATACCATCTGAAACTGTAGAGATCACAGCAGAATTTGTAAATGACAAACTTGATAAGATTGTCAAAGACAGGGATTTAAGTAAGTTTATTCTTTAGTTACTAAAAGAATCTGATAAGGGTTCTATAATTCAAATTTAATTTGCGATTGATTTTGGAATTAATTCTAGTAGACAAAGAAATTGAACTTGTGAATGAATGGCAGAAAGCTTTTTCACCTTTTCCTGAAGTAAAAATCTTATGCGATGATATTCTAGATGTCGCTGAATGTTCAGTGGTATCACCGGCAAATGGTTTTGGACGAATGGATGGTGGGATTGATCTTATTTACGCAAATTACTTTGGCTGGGATTTAGAGGAAAAAGTAATGGATTCAATTGATCGACTACCTGGAGCAATTCTACCAGTGGGTTCAAGCATTATAGTCAACACAAATCATAAAAAGATTCCCTGGCTGATTGTCTCACCAACGATGAGAACACCAGAACCGGTACCATCATCACACGCTTATTTTGCTATGAATTCCACATTAAAAGTCGCTCATCAACATCCTGCTAAAATAACAAAAGTATTTTGTCCAGGACTTGGAACCGGAGTTGGTAGAATTTCATATTCTGATGCAGCAACTGAAATGGTAAAGGCGTATGGTAAGTTCTTAGAACAAAATAACAAATGAATAAACACTTTTTTCAGTCACCGGATTTCATAAAGTCTTCTCTTTTCAAACCATATTCCCTCAAAGCTTCGTCAAACGCATCCTGAAATGTTTCGTGCCAGGTATCTCCACAAAATTCATCGCCATTAGTATAACGATACATCATACAAGGACTATCCTCATCACCTTAATTTCTATTTCTACTCTCTCAGCATTCGTAAAAGACAAACTTGATAAGATTGTTAAAGACAGGGACTTAAGTAAGTTTATTTTGTAAGATAAATATTACGAAAAATTGAAGGCGGCTCAATGAGTCGCCTTTTTTATTTGTTTAAATTGTTATTGGTTAATTTATAAATAATTAGTTTATATAAGTTTCGATAAAAAAGTGTATTTAGGAATAAAAAAGGATTTGACAAACATTAATTCTTGTTAATTGTTTAATATTATTTTATTGCATATCTATTGAAGAATTTAGAAATTGTTAATAAGAATTTTACTGGACTATTAGTTATTCAGATAGTATCGGTACTGTGAGGTAGAAATCTCACATTCAAATTTGGGACAAAAGAGCAAACTAAAATAATTGAGGGAGTTATGAAGAGAATTATTGCTCTGCTAAATCTTTCACTTCTTTTTTATTACCCATTGTACAGCCAAGATGAAAACTCATATATAGATGAGCTCTCAAATATCTCACCCGAAGCAATAAAAATAGTTGATGAATATTCTGCCACTAGCTTTGATCAAGATACGGGGGCTGTCATTATTTTTAGGGAATCAAAAGTAGTTGTAAGAGATAATAAAATTGATACAATTACCTATCATATCATTGGGAAAATTTTAGACGAAAGAGCAAGAGATGATTATAGTCAAATCCCAATAGCTTTTAACAGCTATTACGAAGATATGAAATTAGACTTCGCTAGATCAATAAATGAGGATAAAACATTTATAAATATTTTGGAGGATGCAATTCAATTTAAAACTCCACCCGAATATATGGGTAGCAATACATACACAGACACAAAAATTCTTGCATTTTCAATTCCCGCTCTAACGATAAATAAATATTTTGAATATCAGATTTCTATAACGACCAAAAAACCCGTAGTAGAAAATCACTGGTTCAACACATTTTATTTTAATCATAGATTACGAAAACTGAGTGATCCGTACTTTATTCGCATTGATCCGGTAAAAACATCACGTTTTATTGTAAATGTTAAACGAGGTAATAATTTTCGATTTGAAATAAGTAAAGCAGAATTAGAGGAAACTAAAGTTGTAAATGAAGAATTTGAATCTTATACCTGGGTGATGAATAATCTAAAACCTATAGTATTCGAAGCATACATGCCGTATCTATTCGAAAATTTACCTTCAATAACGGTTAGCTCAATTGAAAATTGGAATGAATTTGCTGAGTGGGCTTACTCAACTTTGGGTACACGGGTAAAAGTAACTAATGATATTTTATCTAAAGCTGTAGAGCTAACTTCAGACTCAAAATCTAAGATTGAAAGCATTAAGAAAATTTACGATTACGTTCGAAGTGAAATTGATTACATCCAAGCGGATCTTGATCGAGGAGGATTAACGCCCCACTACTCAGATGAAATTCTTAGGACGAAGTACGGAGATTGTAAAGATCAGGTAATTTTAATGCTTAGTATGTTGGAAGCTGTTGGAATTGATGGTTACCCAGCTCTCCTAAGCAGCTATTCATTTAGGAATCATCAAAACTATTTGCCA
>JABDPB010000088.1 GCA_013042995.1 Ignavibacteriaceae bacterium
GTGTAAATATAATTATTACCAGAGCCGCTCATCTTGCACATATTATAAAAGCATTTTATTACGGTGCTTTAAACGTCGTACTTTTATCCATATTAATCGAAAGCTCCAATCTGCTCGATTCTAGGTATTTAGTTTTTGTCTTTGCACTTATTGCAATTCCGACACTTTATGTAGTTAGAATTGAAATTTTACGTTTACTGTATATTGCTTTTAGTAATACGAGCTTTAGGAGAAATGTGATTATTGTTGGAGATGGAAAAGCCGGGAAAATGCTGGCGACAAAGCTTATGTACGAAAATCCCATTGGCTTAAATATTATAGGTTTTGTTGATGATGATAAAGCTATTAATGAAGAAATTGTTATTGGGAAAAAAGTAGTCGGTAACACACATCAAATTGAAGAACTAGTAGCAAAGCATAAAATAGATGAACTACTGATAGCAGTAGATGATGAAAATACAGAAAGAACATTGGCACTTATCGATTCTTGTAAAAAACTGAACATAAGTGTAAGGGTAACTTCAGAACTATTTGATATTGTTGCGCGAAGAATGAAAACAGAAAGTTATTTTGATGTTCCGGTAATTGATGTATCTTCCCATTATAATAATTCATTTACACTAGCACTAAAACGAAGTTTTGATATTATTTTCTCTTCGTTTACATTGATTTTCTTATCCCCTATTATCATTTCAATCGCTTTAGTGATTAAGCTTACATCACCGGGTTCAATATTATTCAAGCAAACACGGGTAGGAAAATATGGGAAGGAATTTCAGTTTTATAAATTCAGATCAATGAAAGTAATTATCGGTGAAGATGAAGATCGAAAGAAACAGATGCTCGAGTTTATGAGCGATTCTAATGCCGATTTAAGAACAAAAATAATTAATGATAACAGAGTAACCTGGATAGGTAAAATTATAAGAACCACATCATTGGATGAGCTCCCTCAGCTATTTAATGTAATTAAAGGCGATATGAGCCTTGTCGGTCCTCGTCCATGTTTGCCATACGAATATGAAAATTACGATGAGTGGCAGAAGCGAAGAGTTAAAGTTATTCCAGGATGTACAGGGGTTTGGCAGGTTTGGGGCAGAAGCACAGTATCATTTAAAGAAAGTGTAGTATTGGATTTATACTACATAAACAATATGTCACCCTGGCTTGATCTTCAGCTTGTATTACAGACAATACCAGCTATCATTGCAGCCAGAGGGGCAAAGTAATTGGCTATCACTTTTAGAATTTAAGTAGACATTTGGAGGCACAATTAAAATGAAAATAGGGGTAATTGGTCTTGGTTATTGGGGACCGAATTTAGTAAGAAATTTTTTAGCGCAGCAAGATGTAAAAAAAGTTATTGGCTGTGATAGATTAGAAAAAAGACTGCATAACATTAAAGTAAAGTTTCCTGCTGCAGAACTAACTAATGATTGCAATGATCTTATTAATTCAGATGTTGACGCTGTTGTCATAGCTACTCCTGTTGACACTCATCACTTCTTTGCAAAAAAAGCACTCGAAGCTGGAAAACATATCTGGGTTGAAAAACCCTTTACTGCAACTTCAGAAGAAGCTGAAGAATTAATTGAAATTGCCGAAAAGAAGAACTTGAACATTTTTGTGGATCATACATTTATATATAACGGCGCCGTTTGTAAAATGAAAGAGCTTGTTGATAATAATACACTCGGTAACGTGATTTATTTTGACTCGGAAAGGATTAATCTTGGTTTGTTTCAAAGGGATGTAAATGTTGTATGGGATCTTGCTCCTCACGATCTTTCTATAATGAATCATCTTCTCAGCAGCCATAAAGTGAAAGCTCTTAGTGCTAACGGTATTGCAAACTATAACGGCAAAGAAAACCTAGCTCATATTTGTGTATATTTTGAAGATAACTGTTTTGCTCATTTTCACGTAAACTGGGTATCTCCAGTTAAAATAAGAAGATTAATAGTTGGTGGCGATAAAAAAATGTTAGTTTACGATGACATGGAAAACTTTGAAAAAATTAAAGTTTATGATAGCGGTGTTGAATTTCCAACCACAGAAAGTATTCATCGGGCACTAGTGCAATACAGAATAGGTGATATGTTCTCACCTAAAATAAATCAAACTGAAGCACTTTCACTAGGCGCACAAGAATTTATAAGTGCAATTAATGAAGATAGAGCTCCTGTCACAAGTGGTAAAGATGGTTTGGCAGTTGTTAAAATATTAGAAGCATGCGATGAATCAATATCTAATATGGGTAAAATAGTTGAGATTGATAAATCTCTCGTAATTTAATATTACAACGAAACTGTTCATTTTTTTACCTTTAACATGATAATCACTTGGTACTTAATTGAATTGACCTCAATAATATTTATTATTTTTAAGATTAAAGTAACTCAACTCTAAATATTTTCTTTAAGCAAATGAGCAACAAAAATATTAACAATGTAAAACTGGGCAAAAATGTTAAGATATTTGATTTTGTAAATCTATACGGCTGCTCTATTGATGATGGCAGCAAAGTGGGAACGTTTGTTGAAATACAAAAGAATGCAACAGTAGGGAAAAACTGCAAAATATCTTCGCATACATTTATTTGTGAAGGCGTTCACATTGAAGATAATGTATTTATAGGACATAATGTAACTTTTATAAATGATAAAGTTCCGAGAGCAACTGCCACCGATGGCTCCATGCAAACTGAATCTGATTGGCAAGTTGTTGAAACTTTTATTAAAAAAGGTTCATCAATCGGATCTTCTGCGACAATTATGTGTGGACTTACTATTGGTGAAAATGCTATAGTTGGTGCAGGTGCGGTAGTAACAAAAGATGTCCCACCGAAATCAGTTGTTGCTGGCGTTCCTGCAAAAGTAATAAAGAAACTTTAAACTAAAAAAAGCCAGACTTTTGATTGTCCGGCTTCATTTAAAGTTTTTTGAAACTGATCCTAAGTTAAAAGGATAGTTAAAGCAAAAACTAATGAAATGAAATAAAGTACTCCTAAAACTAACTTTAATAATCCTTTAAGATTTCCTGACTCAATTTGTTCACTTTTATTTAAATCTGATAGAATATCAGGCTGGTATACTTTCCATCTCTTTTCAGTAGTGGCATTGTTTGGTAAAACATCTACTGATTTTCTGATGATCATCTCTAAAACCCCTTTTATTGATAAAAATCAATATCTAATACAGTAATAATTATACCACTTAATAGGTTTTGAAAAACGGGCAAAATATATGAGGTCAGTTATTTTTTCGTAGAATTTACAGGTAAAAAGAAAGCTGGATGTTAGAAATGATTGTGGGCATAAACTAATTTAGTTTGATTTCTATTCTTCTGTTTCTTTTTCTTCCCTCCTCTGTTGTGTTATTTGAAATTGGAAACTTATCTCCCATTCCATATACCTGGAAGTTTTCTCTGTTGAATCCACCAAACAAAACAAGATATTCCAATACCGCTTTTGCACGTTCTAGAGAAATTGTTCTTAAAAATCTTTCGGAACCTTGGCTGTCCATATGCCCTTCAATTCTCCACGATTTATTCTGACTTTGTTTGAACAGTGGAATGATTTCATCTAGATATTCTTTTCCTTCAATTTTAATTCTAGCAGAATTTTCATGGAAGATTTCATCCGCACCTAAATAAAATCTTTCCGGGGTTCCTTTGCTTTCATCGGGGCAACCATCTAGATCGTTAATACCATTAAAAGTTTCAGGTTCGTTCGGGCACTGATCGAGTGAATCGACTATACCATCACCATCGTTATCAGTATCGGGGCATCCGTCTTTGTCTTCAAACCCGTCAAAATCTTCCTTCGTATTTTTACATTTATCATAAACATCTAAAATGCCGTCCCCGTCGTTGTCCATGTCGGGACAGCCATCTAAATCCTGAAATCCATCATAATCTTCTGGCTCGTCAGGGCAACGGTCCAGTTCATCTTTCACTCCATCTAAATCATTATCGTCTTCCGGACAACCATCGTCGTCTTCAAATCCATCATAATCTTCGGCGTTTTCAGGACAAGCATCGAATCGGTTAACAATTCCATCTTCATCAATATCTGTATCAATAAATGGAGAATATGAAAAGCCAAGTAAAGCCGAATAATAGCTGTCATCAGAGGTGCCAGCTGCAACATCATCTAAATAATCGCTTAAAGGATGATGAGTTCCACCTGTTAGATTTATGCTAACATTATCACTAACTAAAAATTTTACACCAAGTTGAATATTATAACCCTTTGTATTTTTAGTGTACAATCCCGCTACATTTCCGCTTGCGGCATTTCCATTATCATCCTTTGGATCAATCCATGAGTTTGAAAAACTTATTAGTAAAAATGGAAATGCTATCTCTTGGATTGAAAAGTTGTAACTAACGCCAAAACCAACTTGCTGAATGTTTGTCATAAAAGTTGGGGGTATCTGTCGGGGTCCATCCTTTGAAGAAATTTGTGTACGTGAATCTTCCCCTGAAACGTTTTGGATTCCGATTGTAAGCCTGAATCCAAAAATATGACTGGAGCTCGCTGGGAAAAAATATTCCCCGTAGCCACCGAATGCAAATCCAATCTTGCTTTTCTTATAATCTGTTGTTGCGCTAGTTAAACCTCCATCTAATCCAAATACAAATGCATCTGAAAACGCATGATCGTAGTTGCTAGTGGAAACCTGTGAGTAGGATTCGCAAAATGATACAAAAAAAAGTATCATAAAAGGGAAAATTATTTTTGTTTGAAGATGTGCCAAATTAATACGATTTAAAAGTGTTTTTTATTTATTAAAAAATAGCACTGCAATAATCTTATATACAAATTTAATCAGTTCTTTGTAACAATGCGAATTTTAAGCTAAACTACTAATAGTGCATAAATCATTCGAAATCGTGTTTTGTACTACAAATTTTACCTGTTTTACTAACAAAATTATAATTGAATATTTAAAATGTTTAAATTTATCTACTTGTAAATTCGATATTGTTAATAATTCAACTGCACTTAAGGAGTGAAAATGTTTGATGCACAAATATATTCTAATAGAAGAAACATTCTCAAAAATAAATTTGAATCCGGGCTGCTTCTGATTTTAGGGAATGAAGAAGCACCGGCTAATTATACCGGTAATTCATTTCCATTCAGACAAGACAGCACATTTTTATATTACTTCGGAATTGATTTGCCGGGCTTGGCTGCTGTTATTGATATTGATAATCATGTTGAAACAATTTATGGCAATGATTTTACAGTTGATGATATTGTTTGGATGGGTCCGCAACCTAAGGTTCAGGAATTAGCTTTGCTAACAGAAATCAACATTTCTCATCCGATAGCAAAACTTGAAGAACACATCAATGATGCAGTACAGAGGGGGAGAAAAATTCATTTCCTTCCGCAGTACAGAGCCGAATTATTGTTTAAAGTTAGCGATCTTACCGGATTGAATTATTCACGCATAAATGATTACGCTTCCGAAAAATTAATCAAAGCAGTTGTGGATCAAAGATCAATTAAATCAGAAGAAGAAATAAAAGAAATTGATGCTGCAGTTGATATCGCTTACAAAATGCACACTTCATCAATGAAAATGGTTAAGCCCGGCATACTTGAGATGAAAATTGCAGGAATGATTGAAGGCATTTCGCTTTCTTTGGGCAGCGGGCTTTCATTCAGACCAATAGTTTCTGTAAATGGACAAACTTTACACAATCACTTTTACGGCAATACCATGGAAGAAGGTGATTTACTAGTCAATGATTCAGGTGCCGAGAGCAAACTTCATTATGCGAGTGATATTACAAGAACAATTCCTGTGAGTGGAAAGTTTTCTCAGAAGCAAAGAGAAATTTATCAAATTGTTTTAAAAGCAGAAATGGAAGCTATTAATTCCGTTAAGCCCGGTATAATGAATAAAGATTTACACATAGGTGCAGCTAAAATTATTGCAGAAGGATTAAATGATCTTGGATTGATGAAAGGAAGTATTGATGATGCAGTAAATTCCGGTGCACATGGTATGTTCTTTCCGCATGGATTAGGACATATGATGGGACTCGATGTGCACGATATGGAAAATCTTGGAGAAAATTTTGTGGGGTATGATGAACGTACAGAACGAAGTGAACAGTTCGGATTGAAATATTTAAGATTGGCTAAAACTTTGCAACCAGGACATGTTTTTACTATCGAACCGGGTATTTATTTTATTCCTGAATTAATTGATATGTGGAAGAAGCAAAGCAGACACGAAGAATTTATTAATTACGATAAAGTTGAAGAATACCAAGACTTTGGTGGAATCAGAATTGAGGATGATGTATTGGTAACCGAGGAAAGTTTTAGAGTGCTGGGTTCAAAACCAATTCCTAAATCTGTAGAAGAAGTAGAGACACTGGCTTCGAGTTAAGTTTAATTTAAGAATTGTCATCACTATACCACCATAGCGGGAGAAGTGATCTATCATTAAATGCACTAACGATTGACACACTGTTTCATAAGTTGCAATGACTATTCTCTTCACTTGTCTAATTACCGCTTACTAGCGACTGGTGTATGCTCAATTGCAAATTTGCGACCAGCTTTAAGTGCCTCTATGTTTACATTAACAATCTTCTCCCCTTTACTTCCGAAGATTTTTTTAATTCCGTTTTCTAGACATTCATACGGAATATCTAGAAATGGAGAAGCTGCACCAAGCATTACCATATTTGAGGAACGCGGTGATTTTACCCGCTTTGCAATTTCATCTGCATTTATTGCAATGTGATGAGGTAGTTTTTCTATCTCCGAAATCACATTTTCCATTTCCGGGTAATCCGGAATGTTTACAAATGGAGTTGTGTTTGTAACCAGCCACCCTTCTTTTGAAAGATATGGCAGATAACGAAGAGATTCCATTGGCTCAACAGAAATAATTAAATCTGCTTTGCCGAGAGGAATTAAATCACTTGCAATTTCATTTACTGATATTCTTAAATGGGACTGAACAGCACCACCACGTTGGCTCATCCCATGAACTTCTGCTTGCTTTAAATAAAGTTTGTTTTCTAAAGCTGCCATACCAATTGTTGCAGCAATTGAAAGAATACCTTGACCACCGACACCTGAAAGAATTATATCTGATTTCATTAAATAATCTCCTCTGTTTTTACTTTCTTTTCCTTCTTACTCTTCGTAACAGTTTGTATGCATTCTCTTCTGGGGATAATAACAGATACTCCTTCATAAACCAGTTCTTCGCGTAAAATTTTCACCATCTCCCCGTGGTATTTGGGCAGCGGCGTCAAAACTTTTACGTGTTCCGGTTTTACACCAAGCCCAATGCAAATTTCCTCCAATCTTCCTGTTGCGTGAGATGCCTGCCCGCCTGTCATTGCAGTGGTTGCATTGTCGGCAATAATAACTGTAACAGAAGTGTTTTCATAAACGCAATCGAGAAGCGCTGTCATTCCACTATGTGTAAAAGTGGAATCACCAATAACTGCAACAGAAGGATGAACACCAGCATCTGCAGCACCTTTAGCCATTGTGATAGATGCACCCATATCAACACACGAATGAATTGCATTCCATGGCGGTAGTGCACCAAGCGTGTAGCATCCTATATCGGAAAAAACTTTTTGCTTGCCGTGCTCTTTCATAGTTTCGTTAAGTGCATTGTAAACATCGCGGTGCGCGCAACCCAAACAAAGTTCCGGCGGACGGTTTGCAACAAGAGATGGAATATTCAAACCAGCTTTCACTTCTTTACCCAAGGCTTTTGCAACGTGATCAGGATTTAATTCACCTGCACGCGGTATTGTGTTATCCAATCTGCCTTTTATTTTTTTACTTTTATTCAAAAATCCACGAAGTTGCTCTTCAACAAAAGGATAACCATCTTCTAAAAGTAAAACCTCTTCACACTCGTTTACAATTTTTTCAATTTTAGAAAAGGGCATTGGATACTGACCAATCTTTAGTATCGGATAAGGGCAGTCACGGTTTGGATAGTTTTCTATTAAATAATTATGTGCAATCCCACAAGCAATTATTCCCAAAGATTTATCTTTGCCCTCGTAATAAATATTATGTTTTGAATTTTCTGCATCTTCTTCCATTAAAGCCTGTTTGCCGAGTAGGCTGTTGTATCTTTTTCTTGCATTGAAAGGAAGCAGCACAAACTGAATGGGATCTTTGGGATATGATAATTGATTTTGATTTTTAATTTCTTTTCTCTGCACGCCTGCACGCGAGTGTGAAAGTCTGGTTGTGAATCTTATCAACACAGGAACGCCCAATTTTTCTGAAAGTTCAAAACCCTCGTAAGTCATATTGTAAGCTTCCTGCTGATTAGATGGTTCGAGCATCGGTATCATCGAAAACTTGCCGTAAAAACGCGAATCCTGTTCATTTTGAGATGAGTGCATTGAGGGATCATCTGCAACTGCAACCACCAATCCGCCGTTAACACCAGTAATTGCTGAATTGATAAAAGCATCGGCAGCTACGTTTAAACCTACATGCTTCATACAAGCCATTGCCCGTTTGCCTGCGTAGCTCATTCCAAGCGCTGCCTCAACTGCTGTTTTTTCGTTTGCAGACCAGTTCCTGTGAATGTTTTTTTCAATTGCTGTTTTATTCTTTTGAACGTATTCAGTTATTTCAGTAGATGGTGTACCGGGATATGCATAAACCCCACTCATCCCTCCATCAATAGCGCCCTGTGCAATTGCTTCAGCACCGAGAAGTAGTAACTTTTCCATTGTTTTCTCTGAGTTTTCAATTAGAAAAAAAGAACATTTTATCTGTTCTAAAAATAATGAAATAGGTTTTAAGACGTAAGTAAAATCAGTGAAGATGTGGGTTTATAATTTTATTCTGGATGAAATTTATCTCTAAATTCCTGCAATCGTGGATGATTAGGTTCTTTTTTCTTAATTGATTCGAAAAGTTTTCTACTTTTTTCAAATTCACCTATTTGAAGATAAGCGTGAATAAGATTTATTTGTGGGTTAATATAATGTGGAAATAATTTTTTTACACGCTCGAACATTTCAACTGATTTTTTATAATTGCCCAAGGATTGATATGAGCCGGCAATATTTTGCAACACAATGGGATTATATGGAGCAACTTTTTCTGCATCCAAATTGCTTTTCATTGCAACATCATTATTACCAAGATAGTAGTTTGCTATTCCACGGTAATAATCAACAGGCTGCTTTGATGCATCAAACGGAAAAAGAACATTTGAAATTTTCTCAAGTTCCTGATTCATCATTGAATAATCTTTAACTCTCAGGTACTGGACACTTCGAATAAAATCAAATTCTGACTTCATCTTTAAAATAGAAGTAATAGAGGTAATTAGGAGTAAAATTCCTAAAAACCACATCAGCTTTTTAAGACTAACATTTATTGCTTTAGAAGAATTTACATTTTTGCTATGTAAAGCAATACCCGTCCCAACTGATAAAAGAAAATGAGAAGAAAATTTATAAAACGGGAATGCAACTAATGAAAAAATTCCTGTTGCAAGTACACTGATAAAAATATAAAAATAAAGTTGATTATTTTTGCTCCTTGAATAAAGAATTATTAAGATTGTCAGAAGCAGCAGCAGATAAAACAGTGGTGCAAAGAATCCGTTTTCAGCAAAGAGCTCTAAAAAATCACTATGAGCATGTATGCTATGCACCTTAATTA
>JABDPB010000090.1 GCA_013042995.1 Ignavibacteriaceae bacterium
AAATATATTTCTCTTTTACCATTTGTTGGATTGTAAAATGCAACATTAGAACCGTTGTGATAGTAAAGAAATTCAGAATTAGAGATTTGAGTAAAGTCATTATTTGTTGCCGGAGAGGGGTATGGACCGTATAGCATAGTTGGGGTTTTAATCGAAACATCAAATCTGTCATCACCATCATACCATAAATCTAAAATTAATGAGGCATTACTGCCTTTTTGAATCTTCAATGTGTCGGTTTCACCTTGTGAAATTGTGTATGATGCTCTGTTAGGTGCTCCTCCATCATCGCTGGTACCTGTAATAAAAACCAGCCCGGGAATTCCAGCCCCAAAGTTCGTATCAATTTCTCTACATAGTTCACTTGTTCCATCGGTTGGACCACCCACCGAACCAAAATTGGCAAGCATTACGCAGGGCATACCAAGCTGTGATGCAGTTTCCTTTGCAAAATCAATTGCAGCAGGAAGTCTGGTTGGATCGTAAAATGGATCTTCCGCAGGTTCACTGCCGTGCGCTGGTGCGCCCTCAGTTGTAAACTTTATACAAATTAATGTTGCTTTTGGAGCCACACCTCTCCATTTATTATTTGCGCTGTTTCTTCCGTTTCCTAACACTATGCCGGTGGTTGAACTTCCGTGTCCAACAGCATCTCGGAATGTTAATGGCCTGAGATTGTTTAATGCAGAATCAATTTGTTCGCTGCTGTAAATTGTTCCAACTCCATAAGAATTGTTCGGCCAGTTTGCACCGGTATCATCCGTCAAATCAAAAATAGCTGCAATTCTGGTTGTTCCATCATCATTTCTAAAATCATCTGAACGCCAATCAACTCCTCGATCAAGAATCGCAACTGCTACTCCTTCACCGCCTGTAAGTTTAAATTGAGCAATTGCTTCATCAATTCTTGTTTCTACTCTTACTGAATCAATAGCATAAACAGAAAGGTTTATTAAGAATATTAATATTAGGACTAAATAATTTTGTTTTACTAGGAAGAGGTTTTTCATAAATAGCTCCTGCATTTGAATGTTTATTATTTCATTAAAATCATTTTCTTAGTTTCTACAAAATCAGCAGCTTGTATTCTGTAGAAACAAATTCCGCTTGTTAGAGTTGATGCATTCCAATCATAATTGTAAGTGCCTGTATATAATTCTTCTTAAACTAATACGTCAACTTTTTCACCTAGGGTATTCCGAATTGTTTTTTGCTAAAAGGAAAGCAGACACTTATTTATAATAAGAAATTATTGCTATTTGTGCAACAATCGCAATCGCAAAACAATTGAGAATCCGGATAGTTTTAGCAGTAAAAATCCTTGTCTAAGTTATTAAACAGGAGAGGGTGTTGAGAACTGAACCCAAGAGTCATGGTGTTTATTGTTGATTGATTTGTATTGTTGTGAACACGTCAATTGTTAGGTTGGATGTTATGGTCTTTGAAATAAAAAAGGCGGGTAGAACCCGCCCTATATAAATAATTGTTTATTTAACTATCTAATTTTTTCTGGGAAAGCCACTTTACTACCTTCACAGGAGCCAGGGCCTATTTCTCCACCGTTATATTGTGCAAAGATACTCTTAAGAGAATTAAATTCCTGGCGAAGAGGGTTATTACCCTTTAGCCCCCCAATGTACTCAGGAGTATAATTGTTAAACAGATCTGTGGCATCATCGAATGCTTCCTGCACGTCACCAGGATCAGCACCATTTACTATGTTAATAGCCGTTGCAATATATTGATGAGCCAGTTTATAATATGCATTGCCTCCGCTCGGTGGTGTCCACATTACTTCATAGTTAGATTGGTTACTTAAGAAGAAAGTTGAATCCTCACCAAGCTTCGCCCAGCCAGAATCATACGGTGCTGGGCCATATATTGAATGAGTCTTCCAGTATCCTTTTGAACGGGTGCATCCTATATAAACCATTTCTATTTCAAAACTAACTAATGTTTGTGCTTCAACAGTATTCTGCCATCCTGCAAGCAATTCCACTGAACTACCAAAGTTTACATCTCCGGAGTCTGATTGGATATACGTATCTGAAAATGCAGTGGTAGAATCGTATCCGAAAGTACCATTCAATGACCACCAAACTTTAAGATATGGACTCACCCCACTTTCCTTACTTGAAAAAGTTTGAATGGGACCAGGTGATTCTTCTTTAAGAAGTATTCCGTAATTAGGATATGTACTATCAACCCAGCTGTTAACTAGACTTGTAACTTCAATTTCGTACCATCCTGGGGCAGAAGGTGTAAGAGATGCTTCTGAAGGACCATTAAAGCTTCCTGCAAAATTATTCCACGTAACAACCATCTCCTGCCAGTCAGCTGTAACTCTATGTGATGTTACCTGCTTATTAAGTGCAATTGTAACATCGATATAGAACACTGCAGAGTCAATTGTGGAGCCGTAAGGTATAGTTGCCTTTGAAAATTCTTTTTGATAGGAATCAAAAAATGGTTCAACTGGATTTTGTTCGTTTTGACAGCCCATAAAAGTCACTGTCGCAAGAAGCATAGCTAGTATTAAAAACAGTTTGTACTTATTCAATTTTAAACCCTAGTTTAGTCGTTGTAAAAAAATATTATGTGGAAATTGACACAAATCTAAAATGCTGCTGCACAAAAGACTGTGTTTATCTAATCACAAATCATACAAAAAAATATAATAACAGAAAGTCTTTTAAGCAATGTTCATATAATGATTGATATTAATGCAATCCCAAAATGATTCAAAAAGTACACTCTATTGATAAAAATGATACAGTAATGAACACCATTGTAATATTAGATAAGACGATTGGTAAAAATTCTCACTTATGTTATTAAGAGGGATATAAAATAATAGTTATACTAATTGATTTATTTTAACAACATTATTTTTTGGTTTCTACAAAATCCGCTGCCTGTATTCTGTAGAAATAAATTCTGCTTGTAAGGTCTGAAGCATTCCAATGGTAGTTATATCTGCCCGCATTTAATTCTTCAGATACTAATACATCTACTCTTTCGCCAAGTGCGTTAAATAGTTCCAATGTTACAAATGATGATTGCGGAATTGACAATTTAATAGATGCAGGTTACCAATTGCTTACGAGTTTAGGACTTTCCTCTTCAGTCTTAAGATTATTTATACAGCATTCTAGTTCATTTAGCTCTGGTAATTCTTTTAACATATTAAACGCTTCATTAATAGCCATCTCTTTAGTTGAGTTCTTAACAATAAAAGGCCTCTCGCTGAATGATTTTGGACTATCTAATGTCAAGGGTACAATCTTTACAATCTTATCTCCTCTACCAATGATATGGTTGACGAAAACCGATACTAGATAGCTATGGAAAGTATCTGGAATACCATGCTGATTAAAACTTTGTTCCCAAAATGTTATTGTTGCTAATGCCATAATAAACCACCAATATATTGTGAAGATTTCGTTGATCTATATAAATAAAAATAATTAAGATTCGACTAACCATCATAGTTTAGCTCTAGGGTGTTTCTTGCTATGGCAACTCTCGTTCCACTCATTTAATGGCAATTTATTTGTTATTTGATTGGATAAAATTTCTGTCGTCATTTTCTTCGCCAAGATTGTCATCTGTTGCTAGTTCTGACGCCAACAAAATTTAATGCAACTAGAAGTCAGCTTGTTATAGAATTTTCTCAGTTCTGAAGCGGCAAAAATTGGATGGGATATAAAATACTCTAAAAGAATCATCTTTTTAGTTTCAACAAACTCTGCTGCCCTACCCAAATTCATAAAGTAATTTTGTGATATGAGTTCTGCTTCTCTGCATCTTTTTATTTACATGAATATTGGTTAGAAGTTAATAAATGAGAAGGAAAAAATGAAAAGACAGGGTAGAAGATTAGTCCATTAATGCAGTTTGCGTTCTAATCTTATTTTCTGATGGGTTTTAAATTAACAGGCTGTCCCATAAGTATAGTTTTAGAAAAATGCGATTATCCTCTAAAACTAAGTTTGAGACAGCCTTGCCTCCTGCTTAAAGTAATTATTTACCAATCAATTTTTCTAAACCGCCTAGGCCTCCTGTCAAATCTAATTTTTGATATGAAGGAGGGACTTCAAACAGATCTGCACTCAATTTCTTTGGTGTAACTTCAATTACGTTATAAATGCTTTTTGTATTCTTTCTTTCATTGTACTGAGTTACATGAAGGGGAAAATACCCAGCATCTAAAACCTCACTTTGCCAGCTCGGCATTTCCTGCTGTTCTTCCATAAAAAACATAAACGCGCCAAGCTCTTTTGTCATCCAGGCTTCACCTTTGACATCTTTTTGTGTAAAAAGGAATTTTTCACAATCGTAGCCAAGTATGTTTTTTGTCTCGCCTGTTTTTGAAATAGTACCGCCACCTGAACCCGTACTTAAAGGAAGCATGGGTGTTTCCATATACATTTTCTGTTCATCCATAATCACAAACATTTTAAGCTCATTGCTGTTAAATAATATTGTTCCACCTTTGTCGGGAACTTCCATTCTAAATTTTTTATCTTTCGCATAATAGTTCATTACATTTTCATTGCCGTCTTCTTGAACTTCAAAAACTACTTTACCTTCAAAGGCATTCTGAGCCAAAGTTATTTCTGCAAAAAGAAAAACAATTAAAATAAAGGTTTTTGTCAGTGTTTTCATTTATTCCTCCATATTAGATTATTTCAATAAGGTCATTTTCTTGGTTTCAATGAATGAATTAGTCTGAAGTTTATAAAAATAGATGCCGCTTGTATAGCTCTTAGCATCCCAATTATAATTGTACTTACCCGCACTTAAATTTTCAGCGACTAAGGTTTCAATTTCTTTGCCCAAAGAATTGTAAATTTTAAGTAAAACAAACGATGCTTCAGGAATTGAAAAATTAATTTTTGTACTAGGGTTAAAGGGGTTTGGATAATTTTGACTTAGTTCAAAATTGTGTGGAATTTCATTTGAAATTGTTTCAACACTTACAATTCTAAGGTTTTCATACCAGTTTATCTCTCCATCTAATGCAGAAGCTGAAATTATGTCTATATCGGTATCTCCATCAACATCACCCGCTAAAACACAAACCGCTTTTACAGCGTCAGTACTAATTATGTGGGTCGTAAAATTTTCATTGCCGTCATTTTCATACCAGGCGATTTTATTATCCTCTCTGGAAGCAGAAATCACATCAATATCTGTATCTTCATCAATGTCTATCGCATAAACCGAATAAGCATAATCAGCATCTGTCGTTATTATATGTGTTGTAAAATTCTCATTGCCATCATTTTCGTACCATGCTATTTTATCACCACTCGCGGAAGCAGATAGTACATCCTCATCACCGTCTTTATCAATGTCAATCGCAAACACCTGCAATGCTAAATTTGCTTCTGTTGAAATAACATGTTCAGTAAAGTTTTCATCACCGTCATTTTCAAACCATGCTATTTTAGCATCAATAAGTGAAGCTGTAAGAACGTCTATGTCTGTATCGCCATCAAGATCAATTGCAAATACCGATTGCGGACCGTTAACATTTGAAGAAATAGTGTGAGAAGTGAAGTTTTGGTTGCCGTCGTTTTCATACCAGAAAAATCTGTCGTTGAACTGAGATGTGGCAAGCACATCTGCATCTCCGTCTTCATCGAGGTCTATTGCAAATACAGATGTACCCTGGTTAGCATTTGTGGCAATAATATGATGTGTAAAATTTTCATTTCCATCATTTTCGAACCATGCAACTTCATCATCTCTCAACGATACTGATAGCACATCCATATCTAAATCGCTGTCTATGTCAAATGCATAAACTGATCTTGGTCCATCGGCTTCAGTTGAAAGAAGATGCTCAGTAAAGATTCCATTGCCGTCATTTTCATACCAGCATATTTCGTTTGTAACGAACAGTGCGGCAACTATATCCAGGTCATCATCACCATCAATATCTTCAGCATAAATTTCTTCTACATTTCCCGCATTCATCGTTACTATATGTGAAGTAAACTGCACTTGGGAAAAAATATTTAATTTAATACCAAAAACAAGTATGATTAAAATCATGAAAACTTTCATATTCTTATATCCCTTTCTAATCTTAAAGTTATTTTAATTGCGCTATCATTGCTTTGTTTAATCAAGATAAGATTATGCTTGCTGTATTAAACCAATGATTCACTCCTGAATTACTTTTCAGAGTATTGAGGCTGCTATTAACTTTGTAATTTATAGTCCAATTTTCCCACCGGCACGAACTTGAATATTGTTAAAATCACTAATCAAATTAAAGGTTCCGCTGAAGTCCAAAGAGAAATTTGGACTAACAGGCACCTCATAGCCAGCGCCCAACACTAATGTGAATTTGCTTGAACTTTCGCTTACTGATCCTCCTCCGAAACCAAATACCTGTGGAATTTCAACTGTTGTTGAAAAGAAATTCAATCCAATTTGTCCAATACCATAAAACCCTATAGTAGGAACAAAGAAATATTTTACTCCAACTTGTACAGGCACCGTGCTAAAATCTACTGCATCCGATTCAGTACCATATACTATATAGCCTATCTGACCAACCCCAACAAGTTGAGGCATAAATATCAATTCAAATGCTGCTGTGCCTCCAAATCCTGTGTTTGCTGCATCGCCAAAATCACCCATTGGAAGTGATACAATTAAACCTGCACCAACTGCCATTTTATTTTGTGCATTTATGAATGCGAATGAAGAAAAAAAGATGAGAATAACTAAAACAAATGTTTTCATTCTTGTACCTATTGTTATCATTAAATAATATTATTTGCTTAAAGTTTATTTCAGCAGTAGCATTTTCTTTATCTCAACAAAACTGCCTGCTTCCAATCTGTAGAAATAAGTTCCACTTGTAAGATTAGTATTGCTAAAATCAGTTTTATATGTTCCTGCCGCATAATTATCGTTTGCAAGTAACGCCACTTCATTTCCCAGAACATCGAATACCTTAAGTTCAACAAATGATTCTTCGAGAATTGAAAACTCTATAGTTGTGGAGGGATTAAATGGATTTGGATAGTTCTGTGCCAGGTTAAAACTATGCGGCAAAATATCGGAGGTTTTTTCTACATCTGTTAAATAGTCAGTTAATGGTCTTTCCCATGCGCCAATGAAGAGTGAGCCGGCATATATTTTTGTACCGGAAGTTGTAAGTGCATGTATGGCAACGAAAGAGTTAGGCAATCCGGTATCACTTTCTTCCCAAGTGCTTCCATTATCTGTAGAAACATACACACCCCAACCGTCACTTCCGACGATGATATTAACTTGATGAATTGCAATTGAGCGGATAGATATATTATCGAGCGTAGATGAGTTTATATTTGTCCAGTTCGAACCATTATCACTTGAATAAAATAAACCATTAGGGGTTCCCGCATAAAGTTTATTGTTTGAAATCTTAAGTGCATAAACATCGCTTTCGGTAAGTCCAGAATTTACTTCAGTCCAGTTTGTACCGTTATCTGTGGAGAGATAAACCCCGTTATCCGTTCCCGCGAAAATGTTATTGCCAGAAATTACTATAGAATATATCTCGTAATCAGTCAAACCTACATAAGTCCAGCTATCACCATTATTTGTAGATAGAAAAACCCCACCTCCGGTTACGCTATATCTTGCCCCCGCAAAAATATTAGATCCGGAAACGGCGAGAGTATTGATAAACAGAACTGATAACCCAGTATTTACTTCTGTCCAATTTAAACCTCTATCAGATGAACGAAAAATTCCTCCGGTTGAAGTACCGGCAAATATATCTGAACCTGCAAATGCAAGAGCTTTAATACTTGTAGTTGTTAAGCCTGAGTTTACCTGTGTCCAGTTAGAACCACTATCGGTTGAGCGATAAATTCCACCCTGATCGGTGCCGATGAAAATGTTCGATTCATCTGTTGCAATTGTGTGAACATATCCGCCAAAAGGGGATCCTGTATTAACCCATTGGGCGTTAAGATTACTGCTTAGCAAAATTGCAGATAGTAAAACGATGAAAAGGTAGCAATTCATTTTCATTATATAGTTCCTTTTTTATTGTAATAACTAGTTAATTAATTCTATCTTACTTTTTATCAAAAGTAAATCCTGAAGCAAGTATTTATATTCACACAAATTTATAAGCAATACAATGCTTTATGTGAGAAAATAAATACACTTGTAAGTTAGGATGACAAGTGGGTGCTAACAATCGGATGAAAATATGATTTTTATAATTTCAATTTGCGGATGGCTTCAATCTTTGAATTAACCTGCAGTTTTTCATAAATATGCATTATGTGGGTTCTTACTGTGCTAATGCTGATGAATAATTTAGAGGCAATGTTTTGATATGTGTATCCTTCGGCAAGAAGCTTTAGAATTTCTTTTTCTCTCGAAGTTAGTCCCCACTCAGTTTGCGGAGGATGGATTTTATCACGGAACAATTCTAATGTGCGATTAGCAATTGAAGGTGTCATTGGAGCACCACCCTCGAAGAGTGCAATTAATGATCTTATAATTTCTTCAGGCGGTGTTTTTTTTAACAGATAACCCGATGCACCTGCGCAAATGGAATCGAAAATCTTATCATCATCCTCAAACACAGTAAACATCATAATCCGGATTTCAGGAAAATACTGGCGTATTATGTGCACGCAGTCAATACCTGATTCATTGTTTTTAAGACCTATATCAACCAGAGCAACATCCGGGAGGGTTTGTTTATATTCCGGTACAATCTGATAACAGCTTTCCAGAGAAGATACCACCTTCATATATCCTGAATCATCGAATATATCTTGCAATGAACTTCGGAGTGTTACATTATCTTCTATGATTGCTACTTTGATGTGCATAATAGATGCTGGTTTTCATTCTAGTTATAAAAATATTTACGCTTTAATTTCTAATCCCTGAGAATTTTTTACAATCGGATGAACATATGATTTTATATGGGAATATTTAAATGAATACTCGTACCGGTACCTTTTGCCGAATGGATATTTAATTGTCCTCCAATATCTTTTGCCCGAATTTTCATATTATTCAATCCGTTACCTTTGCTGTCAGAATCTAAAAATCCTATACCATTATCTTGAATAAGCATATTTAGTGTGCCGTTCTCTTTGTAAAGATGAACTAAAATGTTTTTTGCTTGAGAATATTTTAGAACATTATTAATACTTTCTTTGAATATGAGAAATAAGTTCTTTCTTTTTTCTAAACCAAGACTCAGGTTTTTAATATTATCATCTGATTTAAATCCAAAGACCATATTTTGTGCAAGAACAAGAGGGGAAGCAAAATGGTACATACGATTTAGAATTTTTTCCATACTATCCTGCATCGGGTTAATTGCCCAAACTATATCGTTCATTTCATCCATCATAGTTGCTGAGATTTTACTTATTTTTTTAAAAATTTCTTTTGCTTCGTCTTTTTTCATTTGAACTTTTGCTTTTGCAGCATTACTGTATAAGAATATAGAACTTAGTGTTGACCCGATATCATCGTGTAAATCTCGAGCAATTTTATTCCTGGTGTTTTCCATCTTTATTCTTAATTTTTCATTCTCTTCTAATTGTGCTATTAGCTTATTTTGATTTTCAATTTTATCCATTTCCAGTTTACGCGCTTTATAGCTTAATGCAGTTGTAAATATGATAACTTCAATTACTATACCTATTTGTCCGCTAATGATAGGATTCAAGTTTATTTTCAAGATTCCAAAGTGGACTTTAAATATAGAGATTAGAAGACCTAGTATACCTCCTAAACCCGCCACTATCGTACCGGCCAAAATAAGATTTACAAGTATACTTTTATACTTTGTTAATGGAATGATTATAGTAAGACCATAAATAAAGATACCGAATATGGTTATCATCAAAATTATATTGAGTGTAAAAGAGGAATTGAGTAAAAATCTTAATACGATATCAATAAATACATACCACATAATAAAATATTCCAAACAAATCATCTTTTTATAGGCTTTTTCATCCAACTCTTTAACGTTTAGAAAATATCGTATGAACTTTAAATAAAACAGGTAAGGTAAAGCCAGCAAGATTGATTTGGTATAAATATTTATTTCCGGATAATATTTAAGAGGCCAATAGATACCAATTTCTTCATCATAGTTAAAAATGTAGTAAATGGTTACAAGTAAAAGGTAAAACAAATAATATAGATACTCTTTTCTTTTGATGCCGATAATTCTAGAAAAACCTACATAAAGCATTTGGGAAAACATAAATCCAATAAACAGAAGCTGCAGTAAACGAGTTGTTCTTTCAGCATGATAATCCAGGTAATAACTTTGGTACAGAGCTTCTTTGCTGAGAACATAAATATGATTGATTCCCAAAGCATAATAGGTTGACGACGACAAGCGGACTATATAATTAACGGAGCTATAGGGAGGAATGGTAATCTTAACAGTATAAAATTCGGCATATGGTGTGTTAAAATCTTTTTTTTCACCCGCACCGCCAGTTAGCTCAGTTAGATTTTCATTGGTAATTTGATAGATTTTTATATTGCCAAAGTAGCCAGGTTCGATGTAAGCGGTTACAGGAATTGAATCAGTATTTTCCAGTGAAAATTTTACCCAATAGTTTGCCATTTGAACATACCTTTTTAATGCTTTCTTTAAGCTATCTGTTTGGGTAGAAAAAATTTTGTTGCGCACATCATCAAATGACAACTTTTGACTGACATCTACATAAAAACTTAACTGTTCAGTGCAATTAATTGGAGGAAGACCCACTATTTTTACCTGTGGGGCAGATGAATTTTCAGCAGCAAATACTCCTTTACCTATGCAAAAGAACAAGCAAATTATAACTACTGTTTTATAGAATATTTTAAAACAAAAATGCAAAATCTATAAAGGTTAAATTGGTAAATCAGCGAATGGCAAAATATTTTTATCAAGCTACAAATTTTTTAAGCCAAAAAAAATAAGAATGGTTTTTAAAACTGGAAACAAAAGAAATATTCCGAGGAAGATATAAGTCTTAACATTTTTCTGAAACAAAAGGGATAAATATCCCTTTATTGTGGAATATATAGATACTTCATGCCTAAACATGTAAGTATCAGCTATTAAACACGCAGTTTATTTTAAAAGAACCAACTTCTTTGTTTCTCTAAACGTGCCGGACGTTAATGTATAAAAATATGTTCCGCTTGAAAGATTGGTTGCATCAAAATTAACATCGTGTTTTCCCGCTGTTAATTCACGATCTAACAAGGTTGCTACTTCGTTACCCAATATGTTGTAAACTTTTATTGTTGTGACTCCCGATTGCGGAATTGCAAAATTGATTTTGGTTGTAGGATTAAATGGATTAGGATAGTTTTGCTCAAGAATAAATTCATCGGTAATTTGATTATTGTTATCTGCACTAGTAACAATTAGATCACTGTAGCTAATTGTTTCTGATTGATATATAGTCTTTGAACCGGTACTTTGTACAAATACTACAATATTTAAACTGTCTGCGTCCCATATAGGATCAAGGGTTATTGTTTGAGGGAAATTTTTTGTCTCGTTTAAATTGATTGAAAACGATTGTCCGTTCGGAGTAGGCAGCATTTTTCTCATTACATGTTTATGATTTGAAACACTGTTTCTTCCATCATAATACAAATCTTCTACTACGACAAAGTGAATTACTAGATCGTTATCTATTATGTTGCCCGTTCTGGTTAATTCTGCATTTAAATTAAATTGGGCCGGGCTGCGCGTTCCACTAAGAATGATTTTCAATGGGCTTTGTGTCGAAACTAAATTATTCAAGCTGGCTGCCCAACCCGAACTGCTGCCTTGAATTGATCCATCAAACCATCCCTGCGGGGTTGCTGAAATAGGATTGTAATAATTATCTCTGGCAATGGAACCTTCCATACTTTGCAAATAAAGCGGATCATCTGAATATGGATAAACCATGTGATAATATATGTAGCTTATTTTATTTCCGTTAGGACCAGCCAGGTAATTATCTATTACATTGTGAGCAGAAGGGCATAACGGACAATGTGAGTTAGTAAATACCTCAACTAAAACCTTTCTATCTTCCTGAGAAAATATTGAGGACGTTAACATTAAAAAAACAATAATTACGGATTTCAGATTTTTCATAAATTTTTCTCGATTTTCTTTTGATGATAACAAATTCTACTAACGTATAAAAGGAAAATATCAATAAAAAAGGGACGCTAAATAATACGTCCCTTGAGACATTAGAATTGTCGTTTAAAAGATAAAAATGTTTAATTATCTTCTGTTTTGCCCAAAATTTCTTCCATCTGATCCATAACCCTGTTCATTTTTTGCATTGTTAATTGTACTGGTTCTGGAGACATAGGGTCAATTCCGGCATCTTTAATAAGCTCGGGTGAATATTTTGATCCGCCACCTTTAAGAATGTTGTAGTACGCATCAACTGCTGGCTGCCCATTTTCCATCATGTTTTCAACAAGTGCAGTTCCGTAAATAAGAGATGTTGCATATTGGAATACATAGTAATTATAACCCAAGAAATGAGGTATGTAAGACCACTCATACTGAATGTAATCATCAACGACACAATGTCCGGCATCATGACCATAGTATCTTTTCACTATATCAAAATAAATTTCACACATTCCTTCACCAGTAATTGGCTCGCCAGCTTCAACTTTCTTATGGATTTCCCACTCGAATTCTGCAAAAGATGTTTGGCGGAAAATTGTGGTTCTTAAAAGTTCTAGATAACTACCGAGTATGTACAATTTTTCTTCATCACTCTTTGCATTTGCAACCATGTAATCGTTCAACAGATTTTCATTCACTGTTGATGCTATTTCCGCAACAAAAGTTGCATAATCTGATTTTACAAACGGTTGTGTTTTATTTGAAAAGTAGCTGTGCATTGTGTGTCCAAGCTCGTGTGCAAGTGTTGAAACTGATTCAAAATCATCCGTCCAGTTCATTAATATATAAGGATGAACATCGTAAGCTCCGCCGGTTGAATAAGCACCGCTTCTTTTTCCAACTGTTGGTATATAATCAATCCATCTGTCATCGTAAGATTTTTGAAGTACAGTTACATATTCATTACCCAAGGGTTTTAATGCATCGAGCAGTACGTTTTGTCCTTCTTCTACTGTAAAGCTCATATCTACTTTTTTAACCAGGGGAACATATAGATCGTAGTAGTGAAGCTCATCCAATCCAAGCATTCTTTTCTTTAAATCTAATGCACGATGAAGAGTTGGAAGGTTATTGTTTACCTGTTCAATTAATGTAGAATAAACTGCTGTGGGAAGATTATCGGAATTTAATGCAGCTTCAAGAGATGACTCGTATTTTCTGTTCTTTGCATATACCCAATCTTTCTTAACTTTGCCGCCTAAATTCGCACCAAGCATATTTTTAAAATCGCCATAGCTTTCAAACAGAGATTTCATTACTAACTCTCTGTCGGCCCTGTTTTCTGCAGTACGATATTTCGAATACGCTGAAGCAGTTAGTTCAACTTCTTCACCTGTTGAAAGAGTAACTTTTGGAAAAGGTTTTTCTGCATTATTAAATATTCCATAAACTTCATTCTGATTTCCGGCAATCAATCCGAAGCTTGCAAGAATTTTTTCTTCAGCTTCTGTTAATGTGTGTTCGCGTAATCTCTGAATGTTGTCAATGTACATATCGTAATCGGCAAGTTCAGGTTTTTCAGCAAAGAATTGTTCGATTTTTTCTTTAGGAATCTGAAGAATTTCTGGTTCCATGTAAGCAGTTACTTCTCCAAACTTTGTCCCGAGTGCACGCATTTGCTGCAGCAAAGCTTGATTTTCTGAAATATTAAGATTTTCATTGCTTAAGTTGCTTGCATAAATCCATGACTGCCAAAGAGTTTTTACAAGATCATTTCCAAATGAAAGCGCTTTGTAAAGAGATTCTGAGCTTTCACCAAGTGTTCCCTTAAAATCTCCAAGCTTTTCCACTTCAGTGTTAAGCATATCAACATCGGCCTGCCAGGCTTCCACAGAAGGATAAATATCTGCGAGATTCCATTTGTGTTTGTCCTCTACCTGATCTCGCTCAACTTGTGAAAAAGCATTATTCGTAAGAAAAAATAGAAGTGCTATTGTAAGTAATATTTTGTGCATAACTCCACCTGATGGTTAATTAATATTATTTTAAAATGATTGATAAAATTAAGTAGATTTGAGGTTACATACCTAAAAAAGTGATGAATGGCTGTGAGCATAGGATTTAAAATGAGCCCAATTACATTAAATCTTTTTATATTTACTGTCGCGTTTTTTGAACTTAAAACTTCATTTTTAACCAAAAAGGTAAGCCAAATGAAATATTTATTAATATCACTTATTACCGTTTCGCTAATTCTAATATCCTGCGATAAAAAAACTGATCAAACTCCTGAAGGAGTGTCAGATAAATCAGAAGGAATTGAAATGCTTAAAGAAAAAATTGCGAAGTTCGCACCCACAGAACTTAAATATGATGCAAGTACTCTTGATGAAAGACAGAAAATTGTTGTTGAAAAGCTATACTCAGCAGCCAAAATAATGGATGATCTATTTTTGGATCAAGTTTACTCAAAAAACAAAGAAATTAAATCTCAACTAATGGCTGAGGACACCGAAGAAGCTAAGTATCAGCTTGAGTTATTTAAAATTATGTTTGGTCCGTTCGATAGACTAGAACATGATGCTCCATTTTACGGCACAGAAAAGAAACCACTTGGTGCCAACTACTATCCTGAAGATATTACAAAGGAAGAATTCGAGCAGTGGATAAAAGATAATCCTGATGATGAAAAGGCATTTACAAGTGAGTTCGCTGTTATAAGAAGAGATGGTGATAAATTAGTGGCAATCCCATACAGCGAATTTTACAAAGACCAGTTAACAGAAGCATCGACTTTGCTAAAGGAAGCTGCTGAATATGCAGATAATCCTACACTTAAAAAATATCTTGAAACAAGAGCAGATGCATTTTTAAGTAACGATTATTTTGAAAGTGATATGGCTTGGATGGATCTGACAGATCATTCAATTGAAATCGTAATCGGGCCATACGAAGTTTATGAAGACCAGCTTTTTAATTACAAGGCTGCTTTTGAATGTTTCTTAACAATAAGAGATAAAGAAGAAAGCGAAAAACTGGAAGTGTTTAAAGGTTATTTAAGAGAGATGGAAATTCATCTTCCAATTCCTGATGAGCATAAAAATTTTGAACGGGGCTCTGAATCTCCATTAGCTGTAGTCAATGAAATTTATACTGCCGGTGATACAAAAGCTGGAGTTCAAACTCTTGCGTTTAATTTACCAAACGATGAAAGAGTGCGAAAAGTTAAAGGTTCCAAAAAAGTTATGCTGAAAAATGTTTCAGAAGCAAAATTTGAAAAACTTTTAAAGCCTATTGCTGAAGTTGTAATTGATGCTGACCAACTGCAGTACGTAACATTTAACTCATTCTTTACTCATTCACTAATGCACGAAATGTCTCATGGTATAGGTCCCGGGTTTATAACTGTTGATGGTAGAGAAACCGAAGTTAAAAAAGAATTGCAGGAAACCTATTCAACTTTAGAGGAATGCAAAGCAGATATTCTTGGGATTTACAATAACATTTTTATGATTGAAAAAGGTGTTTTCGAAGAATCTTTCGAAAATGAAATATGGGTAACGGCACTGGCAGGAGTTTTCCGCTCCACAAGGTTTGGAATTAATGAAGCCCATGGCGGTGGTGAAGCAATTATTTATAACTATTTGATTGAGCATGGGGGTTTTGAATTCAACGAGGAAACAGAAAAAGTAAAAGTAAACTTTGATAAAGCGTTTGATGTTCTAAAAGAATTAGCAAACAAAGTCTTGATGATACAAGCAAAAGGAGATTACCAGGCCGCTAAAGATTTAATAGCAAAATATGTTGTTGTTTCTCCATCTCTTGGTTTATTGCAGGAAAAGCTAAACGTACTTCCAGTAGATATAAAACCTATTTATGAAATAGAGAAGATGTATAAATAGAATTATTAGATTGCAGGATTTAAGTCACCCCGAGCTTTTCGAAGGGTGACTTTATTTTATGTCCGCGCAATTATTAAAGTAAATTAAATACTTTTCCTATCTTTGCACCTCCTAATAATTAATACCGAAAGAAATTGGCAGAAGAACTAATACAAACAGATAACAAATACACAGAAGATGTCCAGATTGTAAATAAAGATGGACGTGAGTTTATTATTGTAGGTACTGCACACATCTCCCAGCAATCGGCAGATTTAGTTAGGGAAGTTATTACAAATGAAAACCCTGACACTGTATGTATCGAGCTGGATGAAAAAAGATACAAAGCTCTTTCTGAAAAAAACCGCTGGGAAAATCTTAATCTTAAAAATCTGATAAAGCAAAAACAGTTAAGCACATTAATTGTTAATCTTGTTTTATCGTCCTATCAAAAAAAGCTTGGTGAAAAGTTAGGTGTAACTCCAGGCACAGAACTTTTAGAAGCAGCTAATACAGCAAATGAATTAGATCTACCAATTGAGCTTTGCGATCGGGATGTACGAATTACATTAAAGCGTGCCTGGCATTCAATGAGTTTCTGGCAAAAGTTAAAACTGCTGATCGGCGGCTTTGGCGGAATTTTTGAAAAACAGGAACTCACAGAAGAAAAGCTTGCAGAACTTCGCAGCAAAGATGTTCTCTCCGAAATGATGAATGAACTCGGTAAAGCAATGCCTGTTCTGAAAAAAGTAATTATTGATGAACGTGACACATACATTGCCGAGAAAATGAAACGAAGCAAAGGAGAAAAAATAGTCTCAGTTGTTGGTGCAGGTCATGTAAACGGAATTGTTAAAGCACTGAAAAATGAAGAAGAAGTGGATTTAAATAAAATAGAAGTTATACCCCCGTCATCTCCTATTTTAAAAATTATTGGATGGGGAATTCCGGCAGTGATTATTGGATCAATAATTTTTATTGGTTACAGTAAAGGCTTAAGTGAAGCGGGGGACAATGCACTTTTTTGGATTTTAGCCAATGGAATTCCAAGTGCGCTCGGGGCAATTTTGGCGCTTGCACATCCGGTGACTATTTTAGCTTCATTTTTAGCTGCTCCGATAACAAGTTTAACTCCTGTAATTGGTGCAGGATATGTTGCAGCATTTGTACAGGTATTTTTTCAGCCGCCCGTTGTTAAAGAATTCCAAACTGTTGCCGCTGACTTTAGTAAGCCGCTAATGTGGTGGAAAAACAAACTGCTTAAAGTTTTGCTTGTATTTATTCTTACTGGAATTGGAAGTGTGATTGGAACCTATGTGGGATTTTTTGAAATAGTAAGCAACGTATTTAATTAAAATAAAAAAGCCCCAATCAATGGGGCTTTAAAATATCGCTCTATTCTTTAGTTTATCCCAGGTACGATTTCAATCTTCCGCTTCGTTTCGAGTGTCTTAAATTTCGTAAAGCTTTTTCTTTAATCTGTCGTACTCTTTCTCTTGTAAGATTAAACCTTTCTCCAATCTCTTCAAGAGTTGCTGAATGATCTCCTTCAATTCCGAAATACAACTTAATTACCTCTGCTTCTCTTTCGGTCAAAGTAGAAAGTACATTTTGAACTTCTTTTTTAAGAGATTCTTTCATAAGATCTTTATCCGGTAAAGGCTGTTCTTCATTAGGCAAAACATCAATTAAGCTGTTCTTATTTTCATCACCGGTTTTTAAAGGTGCATCCATAGAAACATGACGACCAGAAATCTGAAGTGCATAAGCAACTTCTTCAGCTGTCATTTCAAGAATTTTTGCAAGTTCGTCAGTAGTTGGTTTTCTTTCGTACTCCTGCTCAAGATCTCTAAATGCCTTGCTTATTTTAGTCAAGTTACCAACACGGTTCAAAGGCAGCCGCACAACTCTTGATTGATCTGCAATTGCCTGCATAATTGACTGTCTAACCCACCAAACGGCATAGGAAATAAATTTAAATCCACGCGTTTCATCAAAACGCTGAGCGGCTTTTATGAGCCCAATATTTCCTTCATTAATTAAATCGCCTAGGGAAAGACCCTGGTTTTGAAATTGTTTTGCAACCGAAACCACAAATCTCAAATTAGCTTTTATAAGTTTTTCCTGGGCTAACATATTGCCCTTTTTAATTTGGATTGCTAATTCAATTTCTTGGTCTGGTGTTAAAAGATCAACTTTGCCAATTTCTTGCAAGTATTGATCTAAAGATTTGCTTTCGCGATTTGTGAACTGCTTAGTTATCTTCAAGCTGATCACTCTCCTTGTTTTAAGGTTTAAGATGAAAAATGTTAACTGCGGTTTAACGGGAGGAAAGGGTAAAACCGTCAGAACACAAACATTAAATATAACACTTTTTTAGATGAAATAATTCAAATAAGGGTTCCTAAATATCAAATTTTTCTCCTGAAAGAGGAAAACTTACGTTTTGAAAGCCCTTTTGTACTAATTTCTCTCGAAGCGGTAATGCCTGCTCTTCTTCTCCGTGCACTAAAAACAAGTTTTTCAGCCTGTCTGTATTATTTAGACGCAAATAATCTAGCAGTTCTCCCTGATCTGCGTGTGCACTAAAATAGTCCATAACTTTAACTTTACACTTCACTTTAAATTCTTCACCAAAAATTTTCACCCTTTCCTGTCCTTCCATGAGACGCCTTGCAAGTGTATGCTGAGCTGCGTAACCAACAAAAAGCACGAGGTTTTTAGAATTGCCAATATTGTTTGCCAGATGATGCAAAATCCTTCCGCCCTCTGCCATTCCGGATGCAGAAATAATTATCATCGGTCCCGGTTTTTCATTTAAGTCTTTTGATTGATCTACTGTTGAAACATAAGTCAATCTTTCAAACCCAAATGGATCATCTCCGTTCTGAACAAATATTCTGTAAGTTTCTCTATCAAAGCATTCAGGATGGGCTCTGAAAATATTAGTAGCATTTACAGCTAACGGACTATCTACATAAATCGGGACCTGCGGTATTCTGTTTTGATCGAATAATTTATGAAGCATGTAGACAAGCAGCTGAGTTCTTCCAACTGCAAAGGCAGGTATGATTATCTTCCCATCTTCATCACAGCATTTATTTACAACTGAAGCAAGCTCTTCTTCAACTTCTTCTACTTGTGAATGAAGACGATTACCGTAAGTGCTCTCCATTATTAATACATCCAGATTTCTCAGCAAATCCGGAGTTCGCACAACAGGCATTTCTGGTCTTCCTATATCACCAGTAAAACCGAAACGAATTTTTTTACTCCCGCTTTCTTCAACCTCCAGTAATATGCTTGCTGATCCAAGAATGTGACCCGCGTCTTGAAAAGTAGCGGTTACTCCCGGGTAAATTTCAATGGGATAATTATATTGCACACCGATGAACTGTTGCATTGCTGTTTCAACATCTTCAAAAGAATAAAGTGCCTCAATCGGATCTAATTTTTTCTTTTTCCTTTTTTTGTTAACCCATTCAATATCTCTTTCCTGCAGATGTGCAGAATCGCGAAGCATAATCTGGCACAAATCTACAGTTGCTGCTGTTGCGAATATTGGTCCGCGAAAACCGTTTTTAACAAGATTTGGAATGTTACCACTGTGGTCTATGTGTGCGTGCGAAAGTATCAGCGTATCAATTTCAGCAGGATTGAAAATGAAGCTTTTATTTTTTTCGTACGTTTCTTTTCTTCTGCCCTGAAATAAACCGCACTCTAAAAGAATTTTTTTTCCATTGATTGAAAGAAGATGCTGTGAGCCAGTAACTGTTCTGGCTCCGCCGATGAATTGTATTTGCAAAATGTTTACCCTCCTGAAATGAACAAATGAATTGCAAAGATAAAAAATTAGCTTAAAAGAAGCTTAGCTGATCAGATTGAACAATTGAATCAAATGATTCGTTTAGTAAAACTAAAACTGAATCTGCAACCGGTTTTAATTGTTTTTCAATGTAGTGTTGATAATCGATATCTGTATGCTTTAATTCAACAGGAATAGGACCGCGTTTTGTTATTACATAATAAACAGTACC